>DAHWFB010000017.1 GCA_027326105.1 Acetobacteraceae bacterium | reverse complement strand
AACCTATGTGGAGCCGGGCGCCTCCGCCACCAACGACCGCCGCCCCGAGTTCCAGCGCATGGTGGAGGCCGCCACCGCCAAACCGCCCGCCTTCGACATCGTGGTGGTCCATTCCTTCAGCCGCTTCTTCCGCGACCATTTCGAGCTGGAATTCTACGTCCGCAAGCTGGCGAAGAACGGCGTCAAGCTGGTCTCGATCACCCAGGAGATGGGCGACGACCCGATCAGGAGGGCAAGATAAAATGCCGCAATGTGCGGCTCTGGGCGGTCGTTTGCTTTCAAGGAGTTAAGAGGCGATTTTGCGATGTGCAGAGCATACGCGTACATCGCCCGGGGCCATGTTTTTCATTGATTCCAAAGTGTTGTTGCAATGTGCGACCGCCAATTCCACGCTAGCGCTCGCTAGTGCGCGCTACGCCTCCAATGCTGGAATCCTCGGCTTTGGGATGGCTGAGGCGAACGGTTACGCTCCTCGGAAATCGTCAAGGGACTGGTTATCGCCGACCTTCCTCGCTATATTACATGTAACCGATGCGATGGAGTGAATCATGGCCCTGACGAGAGGCGCGAAGCCGACGCGCGTGAAGGTTCAGGAGCACCGCGACCGGCTGCGCGCCCAGGGTTTGCGGCCGATCCAGAATGGGGTTCCGGATGTGCGGGCCGCGTCCTTCCGGGCGGAGGCGCACCGGCAATCGGCGGCCGTGGCGGCGGGCGCCCATGCGGCCGAGGATCAGGGGTTCATCGGCGCGGTGTCCGACTGGGGCGATGAATGAGGCGGGGCGAGGTTTGGACCGTCTCCGGCGGCAAGGACTATGCGGGCAAGCCGCGCCCCGTTGTCATCGTGCAGGACGACGCCTTCGACGCGACGGACTCGATCACGATCTGCGTCTTCACCACGGACCCGACTGAGGCTCCTTTGTTCCGGCTTCCGGTGGAACCGAACGAGCGCAACGGGATGCGTTCCGCCTCCCGGCTGATGGTGGACAAGATCACCACTGTCCCGAAGTCCAAGGTCGGCGAACGGATCGGCCGGCTGGACGACGAGGACGTGGTCCGGCTCAATCAGGCCGTGATGGTGTTTCTCGGCTTGGCGGTGTCGCCGAGAACGGGCCGGAAAAGGGGAATGATGGGCAGTGCCGCGGCCGGGGTGAACCCCGGCGCAGCGTGACGAAATCAAGGGCTGTTCTGCCTGATCCGCGCCCGCGCGATATTGCTGCGATGCAGCGGCCGGCGCGTAAACCTGTTCCAACCGCATCCGGGTAGCTTGGGGCGTCGCTCGGTTATCCTTGGCCTGTCCCGGGCAGCGGCTGCCGCCGCGACCACCTGCGCGCTCGTCCAGCGGGTCGAGGTTGCCGAAGGCGGGGTTCGGATCATGGGATCGAAGTCCCGGCGGCTCCAGACGCTGGTGGCGAACGGCGGCGCAAACCTAGTGCCCACTCCGGGACTGAACTGGCGGGCCATGCCCGACGATGGTGAGCACTATGTCCTACGCCATAGCCCTCGCATGACGTCTGGTTCGTCACAGACGCGTTGACATGTGCCGCACATGTTTCTATGTTTTCCACATGGGATCGATGGTCCAAATCCGCAATGTCCCGGATGCGCTGCATCGCCGGCTCAAATCGCGCGCAGCGTTGGCCGGCATGTCGCTGTCCGACTATCTGCTCAGCGAGATCCGTCAGGTGGCGGAGCGGCCGACGCTTGAAGAGTTGCGGGCACGGTTGCACGGTCGCACGGAAACGGCCCTTTCGGTGCCGCCGGCCGAAGCGGTACGCGCCGAGCGCGACCGCGGGTGATCGTCGTCGACGCTTCGGCGCTGCTTGAAGCCCTTCTCCGCACGTCGGCGGCGAAAGCCGTGGAAGATCGGCTCTTCGCCCCTCGTCAAACGCTCCACGCGCCGCATCTGCTCGATGTCGAAGTCGCGCAAGTGATTCGGCGCTACGCGGCGAACGATGAAATCGACAGTGAGCGGGGCCGCTTAGCCCTCGCCGACCTGGCAGACCTGCCCCTGCGACGATACCCGCACGATTTCCTTCTGCCGCGCATTTGGGATTTGCGGAAGAATCTGACGGCCTATGACGCCGCCTATGTCGCGTTGGCCGAGGTGCTTGACGCTCCACTCCTGACGCGCGACCGGCGCTTGGCCACAGCCGCCGGACATCGCGCACAGATCGAGCTGGTATAGCCTCGTCCAGCGCCGCCGCAAGCACGCCATGCGGCCGGATAATCCAGCGTGCCATGGCGTAGGTTTGGCGGATGGGGTGGGATTCGAACCCACGATGCGCTTGCACGCATGGCGGTTTTCAAGACCGCTGCCTTAAACCGCTCGGCCACCCATCCGCTCGCCGGGCACCACTGTAGCGCGGCCGGGTATTTCATCATTCCCGCCGACCGCTGTCGATTCCCCGGCCCCGCCGGGTGCGCGGGCCCGCGCTCTTGCCAGCGGCGCCGAAACAAGCTGTTGTTGAAACTTCCTTCATCGTGGCCGAAACATGCGCAAACCTTCATCGTTGCCGAACTGCGCTGCCCTGCTGCTGCTTGCCGGCGCGCCCGCGCTCGCTGCCACCTCCTCCACAGCCCTCGCCGCCACCGCGCCGGCGCCCGCGCCGATCTGGACGCTCGGGGACGAGAATGCCTCCCTCACCGCCGGCGGCCTGCCGGACCGCTACTATGTCAACCAGTTCGCACTCGGCTGGATTTCCGCCCCGCAGGCGGGAACGTCCGCTTCCGCACGGCTGGGCCGCATGCTTCTCGGCGGCGGCCAGGCGCGGGTCAGCCTCGGGGTGGTGCAGCGGATCTATACCGGAGCCGAAACCCGCCTCGATACGCCTCCGCCCGGTGACGAGCCCTTCGCCGGCTACCTCGCGCTGCGCGCCGGGCTGGTGGCCGATCGTGGCAATACCCGCAGCCTCGCCGGGCTTGCCGCCGGCGTGATCGGGCCGGACGCCGGGGGCGGCCTGGTGCAGAACACGTTCCACGACGTGATCGGCCAGGCCCACACCCACGGCTGGGGCCACCAGCTTCCCGACGAGCCGGCGTTCGACCTCGGCGTCGCCCGCATCTGGCGGTGGCGGATCGGGCGGATTCCCGCCTCCACTCTCTCCGCCGACGCGCTGCCGTTCGCCGCCGGCCAGGCCGGCACCACGCTCGACGAGGTGGAGGGCGGGGTAATGCTCCGCCTCGGCGAGGGGCTGCACAGCGACTTCGGCGCCCCGCGCCTGCCGCCCGCGATCGGCGGCGGCGAAGCCTACGCGCCGGACCGCCCCCTCGCCTGGTATGTGTTCGCCTCCCTGACCGGGCGGCTGATCGTCCACGACGTCTTCCTCGACGGCGCCAATTTTTCCGCGAGCGCCCATGTCCGCAAGGTCCCGGAAGTGGCGGAGGCGGCGGTGGGGGTCGCGGTGCTCTGGCACGGGATGCGATTCGCTGCCTCCGAGGTGTTCCAGACCCAGCGCTTCCACGGCCAGGACGGGGGCATCCACCAGTTCGGCGCCTTTTCCATCTCGGCGCGGTTCTGATCCGGCGCGGGACATGCCCGGACCCTCCGGCCACGGTCTCGACCCCGCCGAGCTGGCCGGTCTGCGGGCTCTCGGCCACCGCATGCTCGAGACCATGTTCGACCACCTCGCCGGCCTCGCCGCCGGCCCGGTATGGCGGCCGATGCCGCCCGCGGTGCGCGCCGAACTCGCCCTTCCGCTGGCGGCGGACCGCCCCATCGACGCCGAGGCCGCCTGGCGCCGCTTCCAGGAACTCGTGCTCCCCTACCACGCCGGCAATGCCCACCCGCGCTTCATGGGCTGGGTGCAGGGCGGCGGCACCGCGCTCGGCATGCTGGCGGAGATGCTGGCGGGCGGACTGAACGCAAATTGCGGCGGGCGCGACCACGCCGCCATCGCGGTCGAACGCCAGGTGATCGCCTGGGCCGCCGCCATGCTCGGCCTCCCCGAGGGCGCCGGCGGCGTTCTCGTCACCGGCAGTTCGATCGCCAATTTCATGGCCGCGCTGCTCGCCCGCAACGCCACCCTCGGGGCTGCCACGCGCGCCGCGGGGCTCGGCGGTGCACCGCTCACCGCCTACGCCCAGGAAGGCGCGCACCGCTGCGTGGCGGACGCGCTGGACATGGCGGGCATCGGGCGCGCGAACCTGCGCCGGGTTCCGCCCGACAACGGGTTCCGCATCGACCCGGCGGCGCTGGCGGCGGCGATCGCCGCGGACCGGGCGGCGGGGTTCACCCCCTTCCTCGTGGTCGGCACCGCGGGCAGCGTCGATGTCGGCGCGGTCGATGATCTCGCAGCACTCGCCGCGCTCTGCCACCGGGAACGGCTCTGGTTCCATGTCGATGCCGCCTTCGGCGCCTTCCTGCGGCTCTCGCCCGCGCTCGCCCCTCTCGTCGCCGGGATCGAGGCCGCCGATTCGATCGCCTTCGACTTCCACAAATGGGCGCAGGCCCCCTACGACGCCGGCTGCCTGCTGGCGCGGCGCGAATCCGACCTGCTCGCCGCCTTTTCCGCCCCCGCCGCGTATCTCGACGCCGCCCCGCGCGGGCTCGCCGCAGGCTCGCCCTGGCCCTGCGACCTCGGCCCCGACCTCTCGCGCGGCTTCCGCGCGCTCAAGATCTGGCTCGCCCTCCAGGTCCAGGGGACTGCCGCAATCGCGGACGTGGTGGAGCGGTCCTGCGCGATCGCCCGCCATCTCGCGGCGCGAATCGCGGCCGAACCCGCGCTCGAACTGCTCGCGCCGGTGGCGCTCAACATCGTCTGCTTCCGCCACCGCGGGGCGGGTACGGCGGCGGGCGAGGTGGACGGGCTCAACGCCGCCCTCGTCGCCGATCTCCAGGAGGCCGGAATCGCCGCGCCTTCGCTCACCACCATCGGCGGGGCGCGGGCGATCCGCGCGGCCTTCGTCAACCACCGCACCCGGCACGCGGATGCCGACGCGCTGGTCGATGCCGTGCTCGCCGCGGCCCGCGCGCGCGGGGCAGGGCAGGGGGACGGGCCGACGCAGGCGTGAATTGCCCGCCCGCACCGGGCGTGGC
The DNA here is from genome assembly GCA_027326105.1 of Acetobacteraceae bacterium. GTDB lineage: Bacteria > Pseudomonadota > Alphaproteobacteria > Acetobacterales > Acetobacteraceae > DAHWFB01. Next base: position 37,930 of record DAHWFB010000017.1, on the reverse strand, counting down.
AGAGAGCAGCCGATGAACCCGACCCGACGCGCCCTGTTCGCGCTTCCGCTGCTCGCCCTCGGCGCCGCACCCGCCGAGGCTGCGGATTTCGCGACCGATCTCGGGGCGCTTCGTCGTGCCGCGCTGGCCCGCGGCCTGGCGCCCGGCCTCGTCGATGCCGCGCTGCGCGGCCTTTCGCCCGACCCGCAGGTGCTGGCTCTCACCCACGCCCAACCCGAATTCACCCAGAGCTGGCAGCAATATGCGAGCGGGCGGCTGACCGCGGGCATGATCGCCGCCGGCCGGGCCGCGCGCGCGCGCAACGCCGCCCTGCTCGCGCGCATCACCGCGCGGTACGGCGTGCCGGGGCCGATCCTGGTGGCGATCTGGGGGATGGAGAGCAGCTACGGCGCCTTCCAGGGCAATTTCTCCACCCTGCGCTCGCTCGCCACCCTCGGCTGGCGCGGCCCGCGCGCCGCCTTCTTCCGTGGCGAATTCCTCGATGCGCTGCGCATCCTCGCCGCCGGCGACATCTCCGCCCCCGCCATGGTGGGAAGCTGGGCGGGCGCGATGGGCCAACCGCAATTCATGCCCTCGACCTTCCTGCGCTACGCGGTCGATTTCTCCGGCACCGGCCGGCGGGACATCTGGAACGATACCGGGGATTGCTTGGCCTCGATGGCGAACTACCTGGCCGCCAAGGGTTGGCGGCGGGGCGGCGGCTGGGGTGGGCCCGCCGCCGTCCCGCCCGGCTTCGACCCGGCACTCGCCGGCTGGCGCAACCGCCGCCCGCTCGGCCGGTGGCTCGCGCTCGGTGTCCGCCCGCTCGCGGCCCCGGTGCCGGCACCGCGGAGCATCGCCGCGGTGCTGCTGCCGGGCGGCGCCGGCGGGCCGGCCTATCTCGCCTATGCGAATTTTCTCGCCATCCGCGCCTACAACCATTCCGACTCGTACGCGCTTTCGGTCGGGCTGCTTGCCGGGCTGGTCGCACCGGCGGGCTGAGCCCATGCGCGCGCGCTCCACCCTGCCGCTGCTGCTCGCCATCGCGCTCACCTCCTGCAAGCAGGGCGCCCAGGCGCCGGCTCCGCAACCCCACGCGATGATCGGGGCGCCCTACCGGGCGGACGGCGTCTGGCGCTATCCGCGCGCGCGCCCGACCTATCTCGCCCGCGGGCTCGCCTCGGTCTATCCGCCGGGTACCCGGGGCCTGACCGCGGATGGCGAAGCCTATTCGCCCCGCGCCTTCGCCGCCGCCCATCCAACGCTGCAACTCCCCGTCATCGCGCGGGTGACCAACCTCGCCAACGGCAGGCAGGTCGTGCTGCGCATCAATGACCGTGGCCCCGCCGACCCGGGCCAGATCCTGCGGGTCACCCCGCGCGCCGCCGCGGCGCTCGGCTTCGCGCGGGGAGCGCTGGCCGAGGTTCGGGTGCGGCTGCTCACCGCGCCGACCCTCGCGCTCTCGGCCTCGCTCGGCGGCAGCGCGGCCGGCGTCGCCGCGTCCGCCGCTCCGGTCGGCGCCGTCACCGCCGTCGCCCTGCCGCAGCCGGGGGCACCAGCGTCCATGCCGGTGGCGGCCGCGACCACGGCGCCGGCCGCACCGGCGGCTGCGGCACCGGCGGCCGCGGCAGGTGCGGCCGAGCGCCCCGGGACCATCCGCCAGGTGCCGCCGGCGCCCGGGCGGCTCTATGTCCAGGCCGGCGCCTTCGGCGGTGTCGCCGACGCCGACCGTCTCGCCGCGCGCTACATCGGGCTCGCGCCGCGGGTGGTTGGGATCGAGCGGCACGGCCGCACGCTCTACGCCATCCGCATCGGGCCGTTCGACCGTCCCGCCGACGCCGAGGCCGTGCTGCGCCGTGCTCTCGCGGCAGGGCTGGGCGAGGCGCGGATCGTGGTGGAGTAGGATCGTTGCAGAGCGAAATGGGGGAAGTGCGCATGAGGATCACCCGCCGCGCCGCGCTCGGCGCTACCGCAGGGGCGCTGTTCCTGCCCGGCCTCGCCGAGGCCGCCGCGCCGCTGCCGCTGCCGCTGCCGCCCGCCCCGCCCGGCGCCGCCGGCGCGGCGGCGGGCACCGGGCTGGATGCGATGAGCCCGCTCGGACCGGTGCCCACCGTCGCCCGCTACGCCATCCTGGTGGACTACAACACCGGCGCCACGCTGCTCGACAAGAACGCCGACGTACCCAATCCGCCTTCCTCGATGACCAAGCTGATGACCATCTACCTCACCTTCCAGGCGTTGAAGGCGGGGCGGATCAAGCTCGATACGCCCTTCCTGGTGAGCAAGCGCGCCTGGCGCAAGGGCGGCTCGAAGATGTTCGTCCCGCTCGGGCAGGGGGTTTCGGTCGCCGATCTCATCCGCGGCGTCTTCGTCGATTCCGGCAACGACGCCGCCATCGTGCTCGCCCAGGGCATCGGCGGCACGGAGGCGCATTTCGTCGCCATGATGAACCAGGAGGCCAAGAAGCTCGGCCTCACCCGATCCCACTTCATGAACCCGACCGGCTGGCCGGCGCCCGGGCATGTGATGTCGGTGCGCGACATCGCCACCCTCTGCGCCGCCATCATCCGCGACTTCCCGGAATATTACCATTTCGCCCACGACCGGGTGTTCACCTTCTCCCACATCACCCAGCGCAACCGCCAGCCGCTGGTGATGAACGGGATGGCCGACGGGCTGAAGACCGGCCACACCAACGCCGGCGGCTACGGCCTGGCCTCGAGTTCGATCACCTCGGGCGGCCGGCGCATCATCCTGGTGCTCAACGGCCTGCCGACCTGGAACTCCCGCATCCGCGAGGGCATCCGGCTGACCCGCTGGGGGCTCGCCAATTTCGTCGATGTGGTGGTCGCCGCTCCGGCGCAGGTGCTCGCCCAGGCTCCGGTCTGGCTCGGCACCGTCAAGAGCGTGGGCCTCGTCGCCGCCCGCCCACTCGAGGTGACGGTGCCGCACGGCTGGCGCAAGACGGCGCGGATCGCGGTCGATTTCACCTCTCCCGTTCCGGCCCCGGTGCGGCGCGGCGCGGTGCTCGGCCGGCTCATCGTCTCCGGCCCCGGCGTGCCGGCGGCCGAGGTGCCGCTGCTCGCCGCCGCCGACGTTCCCCGCCTCGGCCTCGCCGGCCGGGCGCTCGCCGTCGCCACCCACTTTGTCACCGGCAACTGAGGCGCCGCCGCGCCGCGGCCTCCTCATCACCCTCGAAGGCGGGGAGGGGGCGGGGAAATCGACCCAGGCGCGCCTGCTCGCGGAAGGGCTGGCGCGCGCCGGCCATGAGGTGGTGCTGACCCGTGAGCCCGGCGGCACGCCGGAGGCGGAGGCGCTGCGGGAAATGCTGCTGCGGGGCCGATTGAACTGGTCCGGCCGCGCCGAGACCCTGCTTCACTTCGCGGCCCGCGCCGATCATGTCGACAAAGTAATTCTGCCCGCCATGGAACGTGGAATTACAGTGGTCTGTGACCGGTTTTTCGACTCCACGATGGCGTATCAGGGCTGCGGGCAGCATGTCGATCGGGGGTTCATAAGATCTCTGATCGACCTCATTGGAATACGTCCTGATCTTACAGTAATTCTTGATCTGTCGCCGAGCGCGGGCTTCGGGCGCGTTGCGGGCCGGGGCCTGCCCCTCTTCGAACAGGAAGCGGCGGCCGCGTCGTCGAAACCGATCCCGGCCGGATCGGCCGCGATCGAGCCGGATCGCTATGAGGCCCTCGGCGAGGCCTTCTTCGAGCGCGTGCGCGCGGGCTTCCGTGCGATCGCCGAGGCCGAGCCCGGGCGCTGCGTGCTGATCGATGCCGGAAGGCCGATCGAGGCGGTGCAGGCCGCGATCCGTGGCGCGCTCGGCCTCCGTCTCGGCCTCGCCCCGTGAATGCCCCCGACCCGCGCGAGAACCCCGACCTGCTCGGCCAGGAGCCGGCCGAGGCGGTGCTCGCCGGCGCGCAGCGTTCGGGGCGGCTGCATCACGCCTGGCTGCTCACCGGGCCGGAGGGCGTGGGCAAGGCGACGATGGCCTTCCGCTTCGCCCGCCGCCTCTTCGCCGGCCTCGGGGCGGCGGATTCCCTCTTCCTGCCGGTGGCCGACCCGGTCTTCCGCCGGGTCGCCTCGGGCGGCCATGCCGACCTCCTGGTCATCGCCCGCGGGTGGGACGAGAAGCGCAAGCGCCTGCGCGCGGAAATCGTCGTCGATCAGGTGCGCGAGGCGCAGCGCTTCCTCCATCTCACCCCGGGCGAGGGTGGCTGGCGCGTCCTGATCCTCGATGGCGCCGACCGGCTCAACGCCAACGCCGCCAACGCCCTGCTCAAATTGCTCGAGGAACCGCCCGCCCGCGCCATCGTCCTGCTCACCTGCGCCGCCCCCGGGCGGCTGCCGGCGACGGTGCGCAGCCGCTGCCGGGTGCTGCGCCTCGCGCCGCTGGCCGAAGCCCCGCTCGCCACCCTGCTCGCCCGCTTCCTGCCCGATCTCGGCGCCGAGGAGCGCGAACGCCTCGCGGCCCTCGCCGAGGGTTCGCCCGGCCGCGCCCTGCGCCTGGCCGAGGCGGAGGGCCCCGCGCTCGCCCGCCTGGTGGACGAGGCGCTCGATGCGCTGCCCGCCGGCCTCCCCACCGCCCGTCTTGCCGCGGTGCTGGAGAAGGCGGGCGCGAGCGAGGAGAGTTTCGCCTTCTTCCTCGGCCAGTTGCGCGCGGCGCTGGCCGCCGCCGTGCGCGCCGCCGCCCGCGGCCGGGCCGACCCCGACCAGTCCCGGCTGCTCGCATCCCGCCCCCTTGCGGCATGGGGCGAGGTATGGCAGGGGCTCAGGGAGATCGAGGAAGAAACGCTCGGGCTCGCGCTCGATCGCCGTAGTGCCCTCCTCGAGGGTCTGTCCCTGCTGAGCCCTTCGCCGTAAAATCCGGATGAGCAACACATTCTACATCACCACGCCGATCTATTACGTGAACGGCGCGCCCCACATCGGCCACGCCTATACCTCGGTCGCGGCGGACGTTCTCGCCCGCTTCAAGCGGCTCGACGGGTTCGACGTCTTCTTCCTCACCGGCACCGACGAGCACGGGCAGAAGGTGGAAAAGGCCGCCGCCGAGGCCGGGCTCGACCCGCAGGAATTCACCGACCGGGTCTCGGCCGATTTCCGCGCCATGGGTGCGACCATGGGCATCTCCAACGACGATTTCATCCGCACCACCGAGGAGCGCCACAAGTCCGGCTGCGCCGCGCTTTGGGCCCGGCTCGAAGCGTCCGGCTACCTCTACCGCGGCGAATACGAAGGCTGGTACGCGGTGCGCGACGAGGCCTTCTACGGCGAGGACGAACTCACGCTCGACGCCCACGGCATCCGCCGCGCCCCGTCGGGCGCCCCGGTCGAGCTGGTGCGCGAGCCCTCCTGGTTCTTCCGCCTCTCGGCGATGCAGGAGCGCATGCTCGCGTTCTACGCGGAGAACCCCGATTTCATCGCGCCGGCGGCCCGGCGCAACGAACTGCTCCGCTTCTGCCGCTCGGGCCTCGCCGATCTTTCGATCAGCCGGGCGAGCTTCCGCTGGGGCATCCCCGTCCCCGGCGATCCAGACCACGTCATGTATGTCTGGCTCGACGCGCTGGCCAACTACATCACCGCCATGGGCTTCCCCGACGAGACCCATCCGCGCTGGCGTTTCTGGCCCGCGGATCTGCACATCGTCGGCAAGGAGATCGCCCGCTTCCACGCCCTCTACTGGCCGGCCTTCCTGCTCGCGGCCGGCATCGCCCCGCCGCGGCGCGTGTTCTCCCACGGCTGGTGGACGGTCGAGGGCGAGAAGATGAGCAAATCGGTCGGCAACGTCATCGACCCGCGCGCGCTGGTCGCCGAATTCGGGCTCGATCCGGTGCGCTATTTCCTGCTCCGCGAAGTACCCTTCGGCAACGACGGGGATTTCAGCCGCCGCTCGCTGATCTCCCGCCTCAACAGCGAGCTCGCCAACGACCTCGGCAATCTCTGCCAGCGCACGCTGACCCAGATCGCCCGCCAGTGCGATGGCCGCCTGCCCCACGTCGGGCCGGCGACGGAGGCCGATTCCGCCCTGCTCGCCGCCGCCGGCGCGCTGGTCCCCCTGGTCCGCGAAAAGCTCGACCGCCAGGCGTTCCACGAGGCGCTCGAGGAAATCTGGCGCCTGGTCCGTGCCGCCAACGCCTATATCGACCACGCCGCGCCGTGGGCGCTCGCCCGCACCGACCGCACCCGCATGGGCGCGGTCCTGCGCGTGCTCGCGGACGTGCTGCGCGTGCTCGCGACCGTGCTACAGCCCTTCCTGCCCGGCACCATGGCGCTCATGCTCGATCAGCTGGGGGTGCCCGCAGAGGAACGCACGCTTGCCGCTCTGGCCAACCCGCTCCCCGCCGGCACCGTGCTGCCGAGCCCGGCGGGCCTGTTCCCGCGCTTCGTCGGGGCCGCCGGCTGAGCATCCCGCAAATGAAAGTTTTTTGCTTCTTTTTTCAAAAAAGAAGTCCTTCCTAAACGAGAGAACCAAAGAACATTTGCCTGGATTCTGTTGCGATGCTGATCGATTCCCATTGCCATCTCGACATGTTTCCGCCCGGGGAGCGCCCGGGCGTGATCGGCCGCGCGCGCGCCGCGGGGGTCGGGGGAATGGTCAGCATCGCGACCTCGCTCGCCGCCGCCGCCGACCTGCTCGGTATCGTGGGTGATGATCCCGCCCTCTGGTGCAGCATCGGCATCCACCCCCACCACGCCGCCGAGTTCCCGATCCCGCTACCCGCGGAGATCGCCGCCCTCGCCGCCCACCCCAAAATGATCGCGGTGGGCGAGTCGGGGCTCGACTATTTCTACGACAATGCCCCAAAAGATATTCAGATCGAAGGATTTCGTGCCCATATCCGCGGCGCGCGCGCGGCCGGCGTGCCGCTCGTCATCCACGCCCGCGACGCGGATGCCGACATCGCGCGAATTCTCCGCGAAGAGCGGGATCGGGGAGGGGAGTTCGGCTTCGTTCTGCACTGCTTCACCGGCTCGCGCGCGCTCGCCGAAACCGCCGTCGCGATCGATGGCTACGTCAGCTTCTCGGGCATCCTCACTTTTCCGAAATCGCAGGAATTGCGGGAGATCGCGCGCGATCTTCCGCTCGACCGCCTGCTCGTCGAGACCGACGCTCCCTATCTCGCCCCGGTACCCGTGCGCGGCAAGCGCAACGAGCCCGCCCATGTGGTGCACACCGCCGGTGTGCTCGCGCAGACGCGGGGGCTATCGCCGGAAGCCCTCGCGGAGGCCACCTCCGCCAACTTCCATCGCCTCTTCACCAAGGCCGGGGCCTGATGCGGGTGGTGCTGCTCGGCACCGGCGGGTCGGCCGGGGTGCCGCAGATCGGCGGCGCCGACGGCGCGGGGGACTGGGGCGCCTGCGACCCCGCCGAACCCCGCAACCGCCGCTCCCGCGCCTCGATCCTGATCGAAAGCGATGCCGGCGAGCGGCTGCTGGTCGATACCTCGCCCGACATGCGCGCCCAGTTGCTCGACAATCGCATCGGCGGCGTGGAGGCGATCGTCTTCACCCATCCCCACGCCGACCACATCGGCGGGCTCGATGACGTTCGCATCCTCAACCGCCTCGCCGACCGCAGGCTGCCCGCCTTCGCCGACGCCGGCACCTGGAGCGAGATCCGGGAGCGCTTCGCCTATGCCTTCCGCCCCTGGGAGGGCCCGCATTTCTTCCATCCCGTTCTCGAAGCGAACGAGGTCGCCCCCGGGGAAATCGTCACGATGGCGGGGATGGAGGTGGAGATCCTCGCCCAGGACCATGGGTTCCTTCCCTCGCTCGGCCTGCGCATCGGCGATTTCGCCTATTGCACGGACGTCGTCCGCTTCCCCCCCGAGTCCCTCGCCCGCCTCCGCGGTCTCGATACCTGGATCGTCGGCTGCTTCCTGCGCGGCCCCGCCCACCCCACCCACGCCCATCTCGGCCTGGTGCTGGAGTGGGTCGCGGCTCTGCGCCCGCGCCGGACCATCCTCACCCACATGGGCTACGCGCTGGACTGGTCGTGGCTTGCCGCCAACCTGCCGGCCGGGGTGGAGGCGGGGTTCGACGGAATGGTGATCGAACCGCCGCGCCGCCCGTGACCGCCTCCGCTTCGCCCCGAGCGGAGCGCGCCGGCTCAGGGAATGAGCACCGTGCTTCCGGTGGTCTGGCGCGCCTCGAGCGCGACGTGGGCGGCGGCGGCCTCGGCGAGCGGGAAGGTCTGGTTGACCCGGATCCTGACCGCGCCCGAGCCCACCACCGCGAACAGATCCGCGGCCGTCGCTTCGAGTTCGGCGCGGTTGGCGGTGTAGGAAGCGAGCGAGGGGCGGGTGAGAAAGAGGCTGCCCTTGGCCGAGAGAATGCCGAGCTCGAACGGCGGCACCGCGCCCGAGGCATTGCCGTAGCTCACCATCAGTCCGCGCGGGCGCAGGCTGTCGAGGCTGGCCATGAAGGTGTCCTTGCCGACGCTGTCATAGACCACGGGCACCATCGCGCCGGCGGTGATCCGCTTCACGTCGGCGGCGATATCGGCGGGCGCGACCAGCACGTGCTCCGCGCCGTGGGCGCGCGCCAGCTCCGCCTTCGCCGCGGTGGAGACCACGCCGATGACGTGCGCCCCGAGATGCTTCGCCCACTGGCAGAGGATCAGCCCGACCCCGCCGGCGGCGGCATGGACCAGGATGGTCTCGCCGGCTTCGACCCGGTGGGTGCGGCGGATGAGATATTGCGCCGTCATCCCTTGCAGCATCATCGCCGCCGCGGTCTCGAAGGAGATCGCCTCGGGCAGCTTGACCAGCCGGTCGGCGGGGATCACCCGCTTGGTGGCATAGGCGCCGATCGGCCCGCCGGCGTAGGCGACCCGGTCGCCTTCGGCGACCAGGGAAACCCCGGGGCCGGTGGCTTCGACCACCCCCGCGCCCTCCATGCCCAGCGTGGCCGGCAGGTGAGCGGCCTTGTAGAGGCCGGTGCGGAAATAGACGTCGATATAGTTCAGCCCCACCGCGGCGTGGCGCACCAGCGCCTCCCCCGGACCGGGCTCCGGCGTGGGCACGTCCTCCCAGCGCATCACCTCGGGCCCGCCATGGGCGTGGATTCGGATCGCCTTGCTCATCGTCGTGCATCTCCCTTTCCGCCGCCCGGAGGCGGTCCGCGGGCCCCGGCTTAGCCTGCCCGCAAACGTTCTTCCAGCGCCAGCAGGTAGCGCTTGGTATCGACCCCTTCGCCTCCCGAGTAGCCGCCGAGAGAGCGCGCGCCCAGCACGCGGTGGCAGGGGATCAGGATGGGGATCGGATTCGCCCCCACCGCGTTGCCCGCCGAGCGCGGCCCACCTCCGGCGCGGGCGGCGACCTCGGCATAGGTCAGGGTGGCGCCGAAGGGGATCGCGCGCAAGACCGCCCACACCTGTTTCTGATAGGCGGTCCCCGGCGGATCCATCGGCAGGTCGAACGTTTCCGTCGCGCCGTCGAAATACCGCTCGAGCGCCGCGACCGCGGCCAGCAGCGCCGCCGTCCTCGTCTGGTCGCGCCCCCAGCCCCAGTCGAGCGAGACGATCCGCCCCTCTTCCTCGGAAACGGTCAGCGCGCCGATCGGGCTGTGGAGCGAAAGCTGCGGCATGACGCCTCACCCCGCCGTTTCGCCGATGGCACCGCGCGCGGGCCGCCGTGTCAAGCGCCCCGGTCATGCCCGCCGGCACTTCCTTGACGAAGCCGCCAACCTGCGCCACTTGGCGGGAGCAGCAGAGCGCGGGCGAGGAACATCGCGAATGAGGATCGAGATCGACCATCGCGAACGCCACCCGGAAAAGTCCCATCGGCCGGACAATCCGGCGCGGCGCAAGCCGGCGTGGATCCGCGTCAAGGCGCCCACCCACCCGGTCTATCACGAAACCCGCGCGCTGATGCGCGCCAACCACCTGGTCACCGTCTGCGAGGAGGCGGCGTGCCCCAACATCGGGGAGTGCTGGTCCCAGCGCCACGCCACCATGATGATCATGGGGGAGATCTGCACCCGCGCCTGCGCCTTCTGCAACGTCACCACCGGCCTGCCCGGCCCGCTCGCGCCCGACGAACCGGCCCGCGTCGCGGACGCCGTCGCCCGCCTCGGTCTGCGCCACGTCGTCATCACCTCGGTCGATCGCGACGATCTCGCGGACGGGGGTGCGGCCCATTTCGCCGCCGTCATCCGCGCCGTCCGCGCCGCGGCGCCCGCTACCACCATCGAAGTGCTGACGCCGGACTTCCTGCGCAAGCCGGGCGCGCTCGAAGCGGTGGTGGAGGCGCGGCCCGACGTCTTCAATCACAATCTCGAAACCGTCCCCCGGCTCTATCCGTCCATCCGTCCCGGCGCGCGCTATTTCCAGTCGCTGCGCCTGCTCGACCGGGTCAAGACGCTCGACCCCACCCGCTTCACCAAATCCGGCCTGATGGTGGGCCTGGGCGAGGGCAGGGGGGAAATCGCCCAGGTGATGGACGATCTGCGCATCGCCGATGTCGATTTCCTCACCCTCGGCCAATATCTCCAGCCCACGATCAAGCACGCCGCGGTCGCGGAGTTCGTCACCCCCGAGGAATTCGCCGACTATGCCGCGCTCGCCCGCGCCAAGGGCTTCCTGATGGTTGCCGCGAGCCCGCTCACCCGCTCCTCCTACCACGCGGACGCGGATTTCGCCGCCCTGCGCGCCGCCCGCGAGCAGCGGACCGCCGGGATGGCCTGAGGCGCGATGCCGACGCACGCGGAGATCCGCCGGGTTCCCTATCGCGCGGAGCAGATGTTCGATCTCGTCGCCGACGTGGGGCGCTACCCGCAGTTCCTGCCCTGGTGCGTCGCCGCCCGCGTCCGCAGCCGGACCGAGACGCAACTGCTCGCCGATCTCACCATCGGGTTCGGCCCCTTCCGCGAGAGCTTCGCCTCGCGCGTGGCACTCGACCGCCCCGGACATATCCGCGTGACCTACGAGAACGGCCCCTTCCGCTACCTCAACAACGAGTGGCGCTTCCTGCCCGACGCCGACGGCTGCCAGGTCGATTTCTTCGTCGATTTCGAGTTCCGCTCGCGCATCCTCCAGCGTGCCATCGGGGTCGTCTTCAACGAGGCGGTGCGGCGCATGGTCAACGCCTTCCTCAAGCGCGCCGAGCAGATCTACGGCCCGCCCCGGGGCGCGCCCGCCACCCTCGCCCCGGCCAAGGTCTGACCGAAAGGGATCCGCCGATGACGCTCGCTCCCGCCCGCCCCGGCCGAGAGGCACCCAGGCCGCGGGTCAACCTCTATTCGGACACCCAGACGCTGCCCGGCGCGGCCATGCGCCGCGCCATGGCCGAGGCCGAGGTGGGGGACGAGCAGCTGGCCGCCGATCCCACCATCAATGCGCTCTGCGACCGCGTCGCCGCCCTGCTGGGCAAGGAGGCGGCGATGTTCCTGCCCTCCGGCACCATGTGCAACGAAATCGCCGTGCTCACCCATTGCCGCCCCGGCGACGAGATCCTCGGCCATGAGGACTGCCACCTGATCACCGCCGAGGGCGGCGCGCCCTGGGCGCTCGCCGGGGCGCGGGTGAGGGGGCTGGCCGGCGCGCGCGGCCAGTTCGATGCGCCGACGCTGGCCGCCGCCCTCACCCCTGCCTCGCGCTATGCCCCGCCGCAGACGCTGGTGGCGGTGGAGCAGACCGCCAATCTCGGCGGTGGCAGCGTCTGGCCGCTCGCGCGGCTGCGCGACATCGCCGCGCTCGCCCACGCCCACGGCATGGCGACCCACATGGACGGAGCGCGGCTGATGAACGCGGTCGTCGCCGGCGGGGTTCCTGCGGCCGAGATGGCGGCGGGCTACGACAGCGTCTGGCTCGATTTCACCAAGGGCCTCGGCGCGCCGCTCGGCGCCGTGCTCGCAGGCTCGGCCGCGTTCATCGATGCCGCCTGGCGCTGGAAGCAGCGCCTCGGCGGCGCGCTGCGCCAGGGCGGCATGGCGGCGGCCGGCTGCCTCTACGCGCTCGACCACAACATCGAGCGCCTGGCCGAAGACCATGCCAACGCCGCCCGCCTCGCCCGCGGGCTCGCCACCCTCCCCGGCCTCGCGGTGGAAATGCCGGAGACCAATCTGGTTTTCATCGACACCAGGGGAACCGGGCAGAAAGCCGCCCCGCTCGGCGCCCGCCTCGGCGCGGCGGGCGTCGCACTCTCCGCCATGGGGGAGTGGCGGCTGCGCGCGGGGCTGCATCTGGACGTGGACGCGGAAGCGGTCGATCTCGCCATCGCCCTGATCGGCGAGGCGCTGGGCAGGCCAAACTCATAAAAACATAAGCATATGTTTATGGGTTTATGCTCCGCCGAAGCGCGCCGGTTCGACCGCCGCCAGGGCGGGGGTGTGGGCGAGGATGCGCGCCGCGGCGTAGGCGCCGGCGGCGGGCGCGGTCTGGATGCCGTAGCCGCCCTGGCCGACGCACCAGAAGAACCCCTCCACCCGCGCGTCCCAGCCGATGGCGAGGCTGCCGTCGGGGGTGAAGGTGCGCAGCCCGGCCCAGGCGCGCTCGAACCGGCGGACCTCGATCGCGAGCGCTCCCTGCATGCGGTCGATGGCGATCGCGATGTCGAGTTCGTCGGGCTGGACGTCCTGCGGAGCGAGCGGGGTTTCGTCGGCGGGCGAAACCATCAGGCGGGTGCGCGCCTCGGGCCGGGCGTACCAGCTCTGGGCGACGTCGTTGAGCAGCGGCCAGTCGGCGACCGCGAAGGGGGAGGGGTCGATGATGACGCCGGTGCGCCGCTTGGCGACCAGGCCGAGCGGGGTGGCGCCGGCCAGCGCCGCGACCGCGTCGCCCCAGGCGCCGGCGGCGTTGACCAGCACCGGGGCGGCGAAGCGGCGGCCATCCTCGGCCGCGACCTCCCAGCGCCCGCCGCGCCGCGCCGCCTCGCGCAGCCGGGCGCGGAGGACGAGCGCGCCCGGGGCGGCGCGGACGAAACCCTGGTGGAGGGCGGCGACGTCGATATCGAACGCATCCTCCTCGATCGCCGCCGCCACGGCGTAGCCCGGGCGCAGCGCGGGAACCATCGCCAGGGCGGCCGCCACCGGCAGCGGCGCGAGGCCGACGCCCCCGGCGAGCAGCGCCTCCAGCGCCGCGCGCTGCGCCTCGGGCGCGAGAAACAGCACCGGGCGGCGGCGCAGTAGCGGCGCGGCGGCAAAGCCCGCCGGCGGGCGCTCGAAGAAGGCGCGCGAACCGGCGGTGAAGGCGCGCACGTCCGCCGGCCCGTAGTTCTGGATCCAGATCGCCGCCGACCGCCCGGTGGCGTGGTAGCCCGCGGCATCCTCGGCCTCGAGCAGCAGGACCCGCCGGTGCGGCGCGAGATGAGCGGCGGCGGCGGCACCGGCGATGCCGGCGCCCACCACGAGCACGTCACATTCCCGGGCGGCTTCCATGGCGCGAGGATCGGGCGCCGGGGCGAGGGTGGCAAGCCCGCTTCGGGCAGGTGCCGGGCGAGCGCGGCTAATTGCCGCAGAAGATATATTATGGAACTTTAGCACGGCGCGGAGCGGCCCGGTGATGGCAACCCGATGATGGCAGATTGCAACGGTGACGGCATCCCGCCGGCGGCATATACGCGAGCCGCAACCAACGCCGAGGCTCCGATGCGTCTTCTCGCCATCTCCGTTCTGTGCGCTCTCCTGACCGCCGCGCCGGGCGCGGGCGCGGCGGCCGCGGCGCCGGCTTGCCTGGCAGCGCCAGGCCAGGCGCTCGCGCTGCCGCATCTGAAGGCAGCGCTCGCTGCGCAGAGCCCGCTGGTGATCGTCGCCCTCGGCTCTTCGTCCACCGCCGGCGCGATGGCGAGCGACCGGGCCGATTCCTACCCCGCCGAATTGCAGGACCTGCTCATCCACGCCCTGCCTGCCGCCGAGATCAGTGTGCTCAACCGCGGGATCAACGGCCAGGACGCCGCCCGGGAAGACGGGCGCATGGGGCGCGACGTGCTCGCGGTGCGTCCCCAACTCGTGATCTGGCAGGTGGGCGCCAATGCCGCCGCCCGCGGCGAGGATCCGGCCCGATTCCGCGCGCTCGTCGCCCGCGGCCTCGCCCGCCTCGAACGCGCCGGGGTCGATATCGTGCTGATGGACAACCAGCGCTCCCGCCGGTTGCTGGCCTCGCCCGACAACGCCCGCATCAATGCCGCCCTCGCCGCGCTGGCCGACCCGCCGCGGGTGAACCTCTTCTCCCGCGACCGGCTGATGCGGGCGTGGGAGGCCGGTGGGCAGGCGCTGGCGCCCTTCCTCGCCGCCGACGGGCTGCACATGAGCGATCGCGGCTACGCCTGCCTCGCCGCCGCGCTCGCCCGTGCCATCACCACCGCGGTGCGCGGCTAGGTTGAACCGGAGGCGCCGGCTTCCGAAATAAAGAGCTTCTTGGAGGGAGAAATAGCCATGCCGAACGATGCCTCCGAACCATCGGCCGAGCTGCGGGCGGAAGTGGCGGCGCTGCGTGCCGAGGTCGCCCGCCTGCGCGGGGAGCCCGACACGCCCGCCGCCGAAGCCCATCAGGCAAGCTTCAAAGAGAAGGCAGAACAGCGCGTTTCCGATCTCGAGCACGAGGTCGAGCGGCTCTCCGCCCGGCTGCGCGCGCGCGGCCAGGCGGGCTTCCGCGAGGTCGAGGCGCAGGTCGCTGCCCGCCCGCTCTCCGCGCTCGCGGTCGCGTTCGCGGTGGGCGTGCTCTCGGCCCAGCTGCTGCGCCGCTAGCCACGGATGATCGAGCCGCTGCTCGCGCGGGCCCTGGCGAGCCGGCCGGTGGGGGTGTTCCTGCGCCGGGTCGGGCTGTTCGCCTTCGCCTTCTGCGCCGTGCTCGCCGGGCTGGGGTTCCTGGTCGGGGCTCTCTATCTGGCGCTCGCGTCGGTGATGGCGGCCTATGCGGCGGCGCTGGTGAGTGCCGCCGTCCTGGTCGCGCTGGGGCTGATCGCGGGACTGTCCGCGGCGCTGCTCGGCCGCGGCCCCGGGGCCAGCCCGCGCGCCGTGCTGGAGGCGTGGGTGAGGGAGCGGCCGGCGGAGTCGCTCGCCGCGGCGCTGCTGGCCGGGATCCTCGCCGAATGGGCCGGGCCGCCGGCCGCCGGCGAGAAGCCGCGCGAGGAGGCTTGAACCGGCGCTGTCTCCCGCGCTGTCTCTGGCGCTGTCTCTGGCCCGCGCCGTGATGTAAGACAGTCTCACATGAGCTGGAGCGGACACCAGGGGCACGCCGGGCGGCGCGGCTACCACCACGGCAACCTGCGCGAGGCGCTGGTCGAGGCGGCGCTCGCGCTGATCGCCGAAAAGGGGCCGGCGGGCTTCACCATCGCCGAGGCGGCACGGCTGGCCGGGGTCAGCCCGGCCGCACCCTACCGCCATTTCCGCGACGCCGAGGCGCTGCTCGCGGAGGTCGCGCAGCGCGGCTTCGAACTGCTCGAATCCGCGCTGGCCGCGGCCTGGCACGATGGCCGGCCGGAGCCGGTCGCGGCCTTCGAGGCACTCGGGCGCGCCTATCTCGGCTTCGCCCGCAGCGAGCCCGCCCATTACGCGGCGATGTTCGAGACCCGCCTGGCGGCGGACGCCTGGCCGCCGCTCGCCGCCGCCGCCGACCGCGCCTTCGGCGTGCTGCGCGGCGCCGCGGAACGGCTGGCCGAGGTGCTGCCCAAGGAGCAAAGGCCCCCTGCCCTGATGATCGCGCTCCATGTCTGGGCGCTCTCGCACGGCATCGCCACCCTCTTCTGCCGGCCCGACCGCGGGCGCCGCCCGCTGCCGATGCCGCCCGAGGAACTGCTCGAGGCCGGGGTGCTTCTCTACCTGCAAAGCCTGGGGTTGGCCGGGGGCACGCCGCGCGGGCACAAATCTCCCCCTTGACGGGCGTCCGGCGAGCCCCCAAAGTGAATGTGTCTTACATTCACATGGTGAGGTCAATGACAGGAACGATGGACCACGGCGCGTATGGCGCCCCGGGGTGGGACGCTTCGGGCTGGCAGGGCGGCTACCGGCACCGCCCGCCCTGGGAGCGCGGCGGCTGGGGCGGGCCGCCCTTCCTGCATGGCCCCTTCGGTCATCGGGCGCTCTGGATCGGCGCGACGGTGCTGGGCTTCATCGCATGGTGGCCGATCGGGCTCGCCATGCTGTTCTTCACCCTGGGGAGCAAGCGCATGGGATGCTGGGGATTGGGCGGCGCCGGCCGTTGGGCGGGCGGCGAAGCCGGGGGCATGGGCGGGCGCGGCGGGCACTGCGGGCGCGGCGGGGCCGAACGCGCGACGAGCAGCGGCAACCGCGCCTTCGACGAATATCGCGCCGAGACGCTGCGCCGGCTCGAAGAGGAGCAGCAGGAATTCTCCACCTTCCTCGACCGGCTGCGCTTCGCCAAGGACAAGGCCGAGTTCGACGCCTTCATGGCCGAGCGGCGCGAGCGCCCGCCAACCCCGCCCGAGCCGAGCCAAGGCCCCACGCCGGAGTGATCTTCGCTGGCCGCCGCCCGCCCGCCGTCACGCGGTGGGCGGGCAAGGCTGCCATGCGATCTTCGTTGTGCATCGCAACATACGCGATACATTCCTGCCCCATCTCTTCGCCAGCGGCGGCATTGCGCCACCGCCCGCTTCGCGAGGAGAGATCCGATGGCCGACACGCTTCCCCTGCCCGCCTTCGCGCCCGCCGTCCCGCCGCCTGCCGCCTCCTCGCCCGCCGCCTCCTCGCCTGCCGCCGCGGCGTTGCCCCATCGCTATGACGGCGTGACGATCGCCCTGCACTGGGCGAGCGCGGGGCTGATCGGGCTGGTCTGGGTGCTCGGCCAGACCCGCTTTTTCTGGCCGGCGGGGGCGCCGCGCTCGGCGGTGATTTCGCTGCACATCCTGATCGGGCTCGCGATCCTCGCCATGCTGGCGGCGCGCATCACCTGGCGGCTCGGCCGCGGGCGGCGTCTGCCCCCGGTGGGCCACGGGCTTGCCGCCGCCGGTGCGCGCGCCGGCCATCTGGCGCTCTACGGGCTGATGGGGCTGACACTGCTCGCCGGCCTCGCCGGGGTGCTCGGCCACGGCTTCACCCTGTTCGGCACCCATCTGCTGCCGCCGCTGACGCTGGCGGGCAGCGCGATCCTGAAGTTCGCCGGCGGCTGGCACGGCGTCTTCGCCAACCTCCTGGTACTGCTCGCCGCCGGCCATGCGGGGACCGCTCTCTACCACCGCATCGTGCTGCGCGACGCGACGCTGGCGCGGATGCTGCCGCGGTCTTTCGCCGGCCGCGAATCCAGCCCATGCTCGGTGTATGACGTCTGAATCGGGCATGGCCGGTGCGTCCGCCGGCGTGGCGTCGGGGGCGCGGCTGCTGGCGGTGCGGCGGATGCGGATCACCGCGGTGATCGTCGCTTCCGCGCTCTTCATGCAGAACCTCGATTCGACGGTGGTCGCGACCGCCCTGCCCGCCCTCGCCCATGCCTTCCACGCCGACCCGGTGCACATGAGCGTGGCGCTCACCGCCTACATGTTCTCGCTCGCGACCTTCATCCCGGCGAGCGGGTGGATGGCGGACCGGTTCGGGGCGCGGCTGGTGTTTCGCGTCGCCATCGTGGTGTTCACCGTGGGCTCGGTGCTGTGTGGCATGGCGCCGTCCTTCGCCGCTCTGATCCTGGCCCGCATCCTCCAGGGTGCGGGTGGGGCGATGATGATCCCGGTGGGCAGGCTGGTACTGCTGCGCTCGACCGAGAAGGGCGATCTGGTGGCGGCGATGTCGTGGCTCACCGTGCCGGCGCTGATCGGGCCGGTGCTGGGCCCGCCCCTGGGCGGGTTCCTGGTCACCTTCTTCTCCTGGCGCTGGATTTTCGATATCAATGTGCCGATCGGGATCGCCGGCGTGATCGCGGCCTCGCTCTACATCGATGACGTCGCGGTGGAGCGGCCGGGCCGCTTCGACTGGCGCGGCTTCCTGCTCGCCGCGACCGCGCTCGCCGCCTCGATGTTCGGGGTGGAGACCATCGGCCGCGGTGTGGTGGCGCCACTCCTCGCCTGGGGCGGGCTCGGGCTCGGGATCGCCGCCGGTGCGGGCTATGGCTGGCACGCGCGCCGCCACCCCGCGCCGCTGCTCGACTTCACCCTGATGCGGCTGCCGACCTTCCGCGTATCGGTACTCTCCGGCTCGCTGTTCCGGCTCGGGGTGGGGGCGGTGCCGTTCCTGCTGCCGCTGCTGCTGCAAGTGGATTTCGGGCGCAGTCCGGTGGAGTCCGGGCTGATCACCCTCGCCTCCGCGGCGGGGGCGCTGGCGATGAAGCCGCTCGCCCAGCCCGTGCTGCGCCGCTTCGGCTTTCGCGCCGTGCTGCTGTGGAACGGCGTCATCGCGGCACTCCTGCTCGGCGGCGGCGCCTTCTTCCGCGCCGACTGGCCGCTCACCGCCCTTTACGGCGTGCTGCTGGCCGGCGGCCTGTTCCGTTCGCTCCAGTTCACCGCCTACAACAGCCTGGCCTATGCCGAGGTCTCGCGGGCGCGGATGAGCGCGGCGACCGGGCTCTATTCGGCGATGCAGCACGTGACACTGACGCTCGGGATCACGGTGGGCGCCCTGGTGCTGGAACTGGCGACCGCGATCGGCGGCCACACCCGGCCGCATCCGGCGGATTTCAGCGTGGCCTTCGCGGTGGTGGCCGGGCTTTCGCTGCTCGCGACCCCCCTGGTGCGCGAATTGACCCCCGAGGCGGGGGCGGAGCTTGCCGCCGGCGCCGGCGCGGCGGCGCCCTCACCGGCCCCCTCGCCGGCCGGCGAAGCGATCGCGGCCAGCGCCAGCCCGGGCGTAAGCGGGCTGTAAGCAAGGGCGGCTAAGCACTTGCTTCGCGTGGCGAATCCTTCCGGCCACGGACGCATCTCGAACAAGGAACCGAAGCTCGATGAACGACCGCGATTCGACCGACCTCACGCGGCGCGATGCTTTGCGTCGCGGCGCCCTCGCAGCGGGCGCCGTGGCGCTGCCCGCGCTCGCGCTCGGCGGCACTGCCGCCCACGCCACCACCGCCGGGCCGGCCTACGGCACCGTGCCCAAGAGCGCGCTGCACTATGTCGCGCTATCGACCAACGGAAGCGCCTGCGAAGACTGCATCCAGTTCATTCCGGGCGCCAAGGGCAGCCATATCGGCCATTGCAAGGTGGTCGCCGGGCTGATCGCCAACAAGGGCTGGTGCCAGGCCTTCGTGCATGTCCCCAAGGGCACCCCCGACACCATGTGAGTCGCCCGGCGCCGGCGCGTCTTGCCAGACGGCGCGCCGGCGTGTTCCCCTGCCTCCCTGATCGGCAAGGTGGCGGGACATGAGAAAACTTCTGCTTCTGGTTGCAGCGCTCTGCCTGCTTCTGCCGTCCTTCGCGGCTGCCCGCACCCTCAAAATTGCCACCTGGAACCTGGAGTGGCTCACGCTGCGCCAGCGCGGCGACCGCGCGCTGCCGCGCGACGTCCACCCCCGCAGCCCCGGCGATTTCCGCCGCCTCGCGGCCTACGCCGCCCAGTTGAACGCCGATGTGGTGGCCTTCCAGGAGGTGGATGGGGCGAAGGCCGCGTCGTTGGTGTTTCCCCCCGCCCGCTACCGGCTCCATCTCATCGGCGAGCGCGTGGTCCAGGCGGTGGGCTTCGCCATCCGCCGCGACATCTCCTTCACCGCCAACCCGGACTTCACCGCGCTCGATCCCTACCCGGACGCCCGCTACCCGCTGCGCAGCGGAGCGGACGTGACGCTGCATCTCGCCTCCGGGCCGCTGCGGCTGCTCGCCGTCCATCTCAAGACCGGCTGCTTCAGCGGCCCGCTCGGCGGCCGGCGGGCGTGCCGGACGCTGGCCCGCCAGGAGCGCGCGCTGCGACGCTGGATCGCGGCGCGCGCGGCGGAGCGTGTACCCTTCCTCGTGCTCGGCGACTTCAACCGCCGGCTCGGCCTGTCCCATCGCTTCCTGCCCGCGCTCGACCGGGCGGCCCCGCTCGCCAGCGCGACGAGCCACCTCTCCAACCCGTGCTGGGGCGGAGAATACCCGAACTTCATCGACCAGATCCTCGCCGGTGGCGCGGCGCGGCACTGGCTGGTGGCCGGCAGCACGCGGGTGCTGGTCTATCGCGAGCGGGGATGGCGGTGGAAAGACCGGCTCTCCGACCACTGCCCGGTGTCGGCGCTGTTCAAGCTGCCTTGAGCCGGTCGAGGTCGGGCAGGAGGGCGGCGAGCAGGCCGATGGCGGGCAGAAAGGCACAGAGGCGATAGACGGTCGCGATCGAGGTCGCGTCGGCGAGCCAGCCCAGCCCCGCGGCCCCCAGCCCACCCATGCCGAAGGCGAGGCCGAAAAAGAGACCCGCGGTCATTCCCACCTTCCCCGGCATCAGTTCCTGGGCATAGACCACGATGGAGGGGAAGGCCGCGGCGAGCAGCAGGCCGATCACCACGCTGAGCGCCGTGGTCCAGCCGAGATCGGCGTAGGGCAGCAAGAGGGTGAAGGGCAGCACGCCGAGAATCGACACCCAGATCACGTATTTGCGCCCGATGCGGTCGCCCAGCGGGCCGCCGACGATGGTGCCGGCCGCGACCGCGGCGAGAAACACGAAGAGATGGACCTGCGCCGTGGCGACCGGCAGGTGGAAGCGCCCGATCAGGAAGAAGGTGAAGTAGCTGCCGATCGAGGCGAGGTAGAAGAACTTCGAGAACATCAGCGCGAACAGCACGGCGAGCGAGCGGCGCACCTGGGCAGCGGTGAGCGCGGGGTGCCGGCCGGGCCCGGCGGTAGCGGCGCGGGCGGCCCGGCGGTGGCGGCGATACCAGAAGCCGACGCCCCCGAGCACCAGGATCGCGAGCAGGGCGGCGAACGAGAACCAGGCCACACTCCCCTGCCCGTTGGGCAGCACGAGATAGGCCGCGAGCAGCGGCCCCGAGGCGGTGCCGAGATTGCCGCCGACCTGGAACACCGATTGCGCCAGCGAATGCCGCCCGCCCGAGGCGAGCCGGGCCACGCGCGAGGATTCCGGATGGAACACCGAGGAGCCCATGCCGACCATGGACGCCGCCAGCACCAGCGCCGGAAAACTGCCGGCGTGGGCGAGCAGCAGCAGGCCGGTCAGCGTGAGCCCCATGCCGAGCGGCAGCGAAAAGGGCAGCGGCCTGCGGTCGGTGAACAGGCCGACGAGCGGCTGCAGCACCGAGGCGGTGCACTGGAAGGCGAGCGCGATCAGCCCGATCTGGGCGAAACTCAACGCATAGTTCGCCTTGAACATGGGGTAGAGTGCGGGCAGCAGCGACTGGATCATGTCGTTGAGGAAGTGGGAGAAGCTGATCGCGATCAGGATCGCGAACACGGTCTCCCAGGCGGCCCGGCCGCCTGCCGGCGCCAGGACCGTCTGCGCAGCGCCAGTTCCCGCAGCGCCGGTTCCCACAACGCCGGTCTGGGCAACGCCGATCTGGGCCGGCCCCGCCGGTACCGGCAGGGAAACCGCCGCCGAATTCGTCTGACCCATCTGCCCCGATCCGCCGGATGTCGCGCCGCCCGGCCCCGCTACCCCTGCCGGCGAACGTAGGATCATTCAACCACAGCTTCGGGCCGGGGTCCCCGCCGGTCTCGCCATGCGAGCCATGCGCGCGCGGCAAGGCGGGGACATCACCGCCCCCGCCCCGCCGACCCCGGCCCGTGCGCGGCTCAGAGCCCGTTGTAGAGGGAGAAATTGTGCTCGGGATTGACCCGGATGGAATAGAGCCCGCCGTCGTGCACCACCGTGGTGCGGGTGACGATGAGGTCGCCGTGCGCGGTCTTGATCACCACCGCGGCGGCGTTGTTGACGTCGTTGAAGAGCAGCCGGTCGCGGGCGCCGGGGCTGAGCGTGACCAGGTGCCAGACCGACTGGTCGGCGAAGCGGACCTGGAAGCGGACGGTCTGGCCGCTGTCGTTGTTGATGAAGGCGGCGGCGTGGGCGGCCTGCCCGGCGCCGAGGAGACCGGCCAGTGCGAAGCCGGCGGCGGCGAAGTGCTTGGTGAAGGAGCGCATGGTCGTATCCCTTTCCTCCCGGCGGTTCCGGGAGCGACCACCGCCCCCGTCCCGCCGATGGGAAGACCATGCGCCCGGGCCCCGCCGGTTCGCGCTGAAGCGCTTCACACCATCTGCGGGGCGGGGTTCCGGTAGCGGCGGGCGGATTTGAACCACCGACCAAGGGATTATGATTCCCCTGCTCTACCGCTGAGCTACGCCGCCATGCCGGTAGGACGGCGCTCTTAGCGCCCGGGGCGGTTCGGCGTCAATCGCGCCGGCTGGTCGCGGCTGCCCCGTTCAGGACGCCTTGGCGCCCTCGGCCGGCTTGGGGTCGTTGGCGGGCTTGGCCGTCATCACCGAACTGATGGTCTCGCGCAACACCGTCACCCGCACGCCGGTTGCGATTTCCACCTCGATCTCGGCGACGCCGTCGCGCGCCTTCTGCACCACACCAAGGATGCCGCCGCCGGTCACCACCTTGTCCCCGCGCTTGAGCGCCGCGCGCATCTTGTCGGTCTGTTTCCGCTGCTGCTGCTGGGGGCGGATGAGCAGGAAGTAGAAGACCACGAAGATCAGCACCAGCGGCGCGAACTGCACCAGCATCGAGGTGGTGCCCGATGGGCCCGCGGCGGCGTAGGCGGGTGGGATCAGCATGGCGGGTCCTCGGCTGGCCCGGCGCGGGCGGGCAAATGGGTTGCGGCGAACGGTCGCGGACCATACTGTCCGCACCCCAACCGTCAAGCCGAAGCCACCCTTCGTCCCGAGCCGGAAGCCACGCCCGATGGAACCGCGTCTGCTCGAACTCGCCGCCCGCATCGCCGAGGCGCTCGAACGCCTCGCCCCGCCGCCACCCGCGCCCGCCGACCTCGCCGCGGCGGACGGGTTCGTCTGGCACCCGGCGCGGGCCACGCTCGCTCCGGTCGCCGCCATCGCCCGGGTGCCCCTCGGCCTGCTCCAGGGGATCGGCCGCGCCAAGGAGATCCTGCTCGAGAACACGCGCCGCTTCGCGGCCGGACTGCCCGCCAACAACGCCATGCTGTGGGGCGCGCGGGGAATGGGCAAATCCTCCCTCATCAAGGCGGTCCACGCCGAAATCTCGGCCACGCGCCCGGGCACCCTCGGGCTGGTCGAAATCCACCGCGAGGACATCGCGACCCTGCCCGACCTGCTCGCCCGGCTGCGTGGCCATTCCCGCCGGTTTCTGGTGTTCTGCGACGATCTTTCGTTCGAACACGAAGACGCCGACTACAAGGCGCTGAAATCTGTCCTCGAAGGTGGCATTGAAGGGAGGCCGGCCAACGTATTGTTCTACGCCACTTCCAACCGGCGCCACCTGATGCCCCGGGACATGATCGAGAACGAGCGGGCGACCGCCATCAACCCCTCCGAGGCGACCGAGGAAAAAGTCTCGCTGTCCGACCGTTTCGGCCTCTGGCTGGGCTTCCACAACTGCGACCAGGAGACGTTCTTCGCCATGGTCGAAGCCTACGCGGAGGCCTTCGCGCTGCCCATCGGGCGGGAAGCGCTGCGCGCGGCGGCGGTGGAATGGTCGGTCACCCGCGGGGCGCGTTCCGGCCGGGTCGCCTGGCAGTTTCTCCAGGATCTGGCGGGCAGGCTGGGAGTCGCCCTGGGCTGATCAGGCGGCGGGCAGGAAAACCCGCACCACCGTCCCCTGCCCTTCCGCGCTTTCGATGCGCAGCAGCCCGCGATGGCGGCTGATGATGTGCTTGACGATGGCGAGCCCGAGCCCGGTGCCGCCCATGGCGCGCGAGCGGCCCTTGTCGACCCGGTAGAAGCGCTCGGTCAGGCGGGGCAGATGTTCGGGCGCGATGCCCGGTCCGCGATCGGCCACCGCGAAGACCACCCCGGCGCGCCCCGGCCACGGCGCGCCGCCCGCGGCGACGGGCTCGGCGGAAAGCCGGATCTCGCCCCCCTCGGCACCGTATTTCAACGCGTTTTCCAGCAGATTCTGCAACACCTGCATGATCTGGTCGGCGTCCGCCGCGACCTGCGGCAGCGGCGCGGCGAGGTCGAGCGCCAGGCGCGGGCCGCCGGCGGAAAGCCGCGGCTCGAAGCCCGCCCGCGCGCGGGCGAGCAGGGCGGCGAGGTCGATGCGCTCGGCGGGGGGCTGGTGCTCGTTCGCCTCGATGCGCGACAGCGCCAGCAGATCGTCGATCAGCCGGCTCATCCTGGCGCCCTGCTCGGCCATGATGGCGAGGAAGCGGGCCTGCGCCGCGGGGTCGTCGGCGGCGGCGCCGCGCAGCGTGTCGATGAAGCCGATCAGGCTGGCGAGCGGGTTGCGCAACTCGTGGCTGACATTGGCGACGAAATCGGCGCGCATCCGCTCCACCGCCTCGGCTTGGGTACGGTCGGCGATCACCGCGACGGCGCGCTCCGGCCCGGCGCCGGGGAGCGGCAGAACGGTGGCCTCGAGCGCCCGCGGCAGCGGCACGGCGATGGCGAGTGCCACGCTCTCCGCCGCGCCCGAGGCGACCACCCTCCCGATCGCCCCGCGCAGGGCAGGGTGGCGCAGCAGGGCGGGAAGATCGTCGCCGAACAGCCGGCCGGCGGCGGGGTTGGCGCGCAGCGCAGCGCCCTCGGCGTCGAGCAGGATCAGCGGGTCCGGCAGCAGGGCGAGGATCTCGGCCTCGCGGCCGGCGCGCCGGCTCAGCGCCGCCGCCTCCGCATCGCGCGCGCGGCGCAGGCGGGCGAGATCGGCGGCCAGCGTTTCGAGATCGCGCCGCCACAGATAGGCCAGGCCGGCGGCCCAGGTCAGCACCATCGCACCGCCCAACAGCGCGGGCGCGAGCGGGAGCACACCGGCACCGAACAGGGCGAGCAGCAGCACCAGCGGCGTGCCCGCCGCCAGCGCCATGGTCGCGATCAAGCCGCGCGGCGCGGGCGCGGCCCCACTCGCCATCGCCGGCCGTCAGGCGCCGACGGCGGAGAGACTCGTCGCCGCCGGGCGCACCAGCCGCCCCCCGCCCGGGGCGAGCGCATAGACCGCGAGCGCGCGCACCACCTGCCCGCCCGGGAGCAGGCCGAAGACGCCGTCGGCACCGGTGAAGCCCTGGGCGGAGGTGAGGCCGGCCAGCGTGAACCCGCCCTGCGCACCGAGCACGCGGGCGATGGCGGCGGCGTCGTAGGCGAGATCAGCAATCATCGGCGGTGCCTGGCCGAACTTGGCCTGGTAGGCGGCGACGAAAGCGGTGCGCGCGGTGGGGTCGGGCGCGGGATACCAGCCGCCTCGCAGCGGCGGGTGCGCGGCGAGTGCGGCCACCTCCGCGCCCCACGCCGCCGGGCCCATCACCTGCACCCCGGGCGCGGAGACGTCGTAGTAGGGCAGGAAAGTCGCGATCTCGGCGAGCTGGGCGGGGTCAATCTGGCCGAGCAGGAGGGCATCGAACGGCGCCGGCGGGATCGGCTGGCGGGCAAGCTGGTGGGCGAGCCGCCGCCCGGCCACCCCCCCGCGCGCCTGCGCGGCCTTGATCTCGGCGTCGATGGGGCCACGACGTGCCTGATATTGCGACATTTCCCGGATGGAAACGTTGATGTCCGAAAACGTGCCGGTGGTGAAGCGGATGGTGGGTGACGGCGCCCCTGCGGCCCCGGCGGCGCGTTGCAGGCCGCTCGCGAGCAGGTGGCCGAAGGCGTCGTCCGGCAACAGCGCGGCGATGCGGGTGCGCCCGGCGGCCTGGGCAGCGGCGGCCAGTGCGGCCACCTGCTCGCCCGGGGTGATGCCGAGCGTCCAGACCCCCGCCCGCGCCTCCGCCGGGTCATTGGTGAAGGCCAGCATGTAGGCGCCGCCCGCGGTGGCGACGGGGGCGGAGGCGGCGGTTTCCGCGGCGGTGAGCGGGCCGACGATCAGCCCCGCCCCGGCGGCCACCGCCTGGCGCGCCGCCGCTGCCGCGCCGGCGGCGGTGCCGCCGGTGTCGAGCACGGTCAGCTGGGGCGCGCCGGGCGCATCGAGCGCGAGATGGACCGCGTTCTCGAGCGCCCCGGCCACGCCGGCGAAGCGGCCGGTAAGCGGCAGCAGGGCGGCGACCGCGCGTCCCGAGGCCGCCCCCTGCGCGCCCGCGGCGCCGGGCGTTGCGGTGGCGGCGCCCGGCGCCCCGTTGTATCCGGGGGCGGTGTAGCCCGGGCCGAGATAGGGCGCGGCGCAGGCGGAAAGAGCGAGCGAACTGGACAGGAGCGCGAATGTCCGACGCGATATCATCGTATCCATCCCCCCCCGCGCGCGCGGGTTGCGGTGTTTCCGCCACCCTTGTGCTGGTTTCCACGCCGATCGGCAACCTCGGCGACATGACGCCGCGCGCGCTCGAGGCGCTGCGCGAGGCCGACGTCGTGCTCGCCGAGGATACCCGTTCCGCGCAGCGTCTGCTCGCCCATTTCGCGCTTTCCGCCCGGCTCGAATCGCTGCACGACCATAACGAGGAAGCCCGCGTGCCGGGCCTGCTCGCCCGGCTCGCGCACGGCGAGCGTATGGCGCTGGTGAGCGACGCCGGCGCGCCGCTGGTCTCCGACCCCGGCTTCCGCCTGGTCCGCGCCGCCATCGCGGCCGGAGTGGCGGTCTCGGCGCTGCCCGGCGCGAACGCGGCGCTCACCGCGCTCCTGCTCTCGGGCCTGCCGCCGCAGCCCTTCCTGTTCCTTGGCTTCCTGCCGCCCCGCGCGGCCGCGCGCCGCGCGGCGCTCGCGCGCGTCCGTGCCGCCGAACGGGCGGGCCTCGCCGCCACCCTGCTGTTCTACGAAGCCCCACACCGGCTGGCGGCCACCCTCGCGGATGCCGCCACCGTGCTCGGCCCGCGCGCGGCCGCGGTCGCGCGCGAACTCACCAAGCGCTTCGAGGAAGTGCGGCGGGCCGATCTCGCAAGCCTCGCCGCGGACTATGCGCAAGCGCCGCCGCGCGGGGAGATCACGCTGGTCATCGGCCCGCCGGAAGAGAGCGCGGCCGCGCCCGGGGCCGAACTCGACACCCGCCTGCGCGCGGCCCTCGCCGGCCACTCGCTCAAGGA
The DNA here is from genome assembly GCA_027326105.1 of Acetobacteraceae bacterium. Classification (GTDB taxonomy): domain Bacteria; phylum Pseudomonadota; class Alphaproteobacteria; order Acetobacterales; family Acetobacteraceae; genus DAHWFB01. The sequence goes on along the minus strand of DAHWFB010000017.1, from coordinate 11,007 downwards.
CGCCGCCGCCCTGGTCGCGGGCGAGACCGGACTGCCTCGCCGCGCCGTCTATGCCCGGGCGCTGGCGCTCGGCGCCGCTCAGACCAGCAGCGCCGCGAGCAGCGAATCGAGCCGCAGCCGCCCCTCCGGCAAGGCGCGCAGCACTCCGCCCGCGCGTTCGAGATAGCCCTGCGCGAGCGCGATGGCGAGCACGTCCGCCTCGAGCGCGGCTTCGAGCGTGATGCCGGTGCGGGCGGAAAACCGCGCCTCCTCCACCCCCTCGGCGAGCCGCAGCCCCATGAGAAGCATCTCGCGTCCGCGCTCGGCGGGCGAAAGCGCGCTCTCCTCGGCGATGGCGCCGCCCTCCGCCTCGACCCGGGCCGCCCACGCCTCGGGCGCGCGGACGCGGCGGACCGCCCGCGTCTCGCCGCCGCGCGTGAGCCTGCCGTGCGCGCCGGGGCCGATGCCGGCATAGTCGGCATAGCGCCAGTAGGCGAGGTTGTGCCGGCTCTCCGCCCCCGCCCGGGCGTAATTGGAAACCTCGTAGGGCCGCAGCCCGAACGCGGCCGCGGCCTCGCCGGTCGCCTGGTACAGCGCCGCCTGCGCCTCCGCCTCGGGCAGGCGCAGTTCGCCCCGGGCGGCGCGGGCGGCGAAGCCCGTGCCCGGCTCGATCGTCAACTGGTAGAGCGAGAGGTGATCCGGCCCGAACGCCAGCGCCTGGGCGAGTTCCGCGCGCCAGGCGGCTTCGCTCTGGCCGGGGCGGGCGTAAATCAGGTCGAAGGAGACGCGGGGGAAAATCGTCCGCGCCGTGGCGAGCGCGCTCCGCGCCTCCGCCGCCGAATGCCGCCGCCCCAGGAAGGCCAGCGCGGCATCGTCGAGGCTCTGCACGCCGAGCGAGAGCCGGTTCACCCCCGCCGCGCGGAAGCCGGCGAGCCGGCCGGCCTCGACCGAGGTGGGGTTGGCTTCGAGCGTGATCTCGATCCCCGCCACCGGGTCGAACCGGCGGGTCGCTTCGCCGATCAGCCGCCCGACCGCAGCGGGGGACAGCAGCGAGGGCGTGCCGCCGCCGAAGAAGATCGAGCCCAGCGGGCGCCGCCCCACGCGCCCCGCTTCGAACGCCATCTCGCGCACCAGCGCGGCGGTGAAGCGCCCCTCGTCCACCCCGCCCTCGCGGACGTGGGAGTTGAAATCGCAATAGGGGCACTTCGCAAGGCAGAAGGGCCAGTGGATATAGAGCGCGAGCGGTTCCATGGGGGTCTCGGATGAGCGGCGAGAGCGGTTCGGTGGCGCGGGTGCGGGCCGCGCTCGCAGCGGCGGGACATCCCGATAGCATCACCGCCTTCCCCGAGGGAACCCGCAGCGCGGTGGATGCGGCGGCGGCGATCGGCTGCACGGTGGCCCAGATCGCCAAATCCATCGTCTTCCGCTCGGGCGCGCGGCCGGTGCTGGTGATCGCGTCCGGCGCCAACCGGGTCGATCCGGCCAAGGTAGCCGCGCTGCTCGGCCGGCCGATCGCGCGGGCGGACGCCGATTTCGTGCGCGAGGCCACCGGCTTCGCCATCGGCGGTGTCGCCCCGCTCGGCCATCTCAGCCCACCGCTGGTGCTGGTCGACGAGGCGCTGCTCGCGCTCGACCCGGTGTGGGCCGCCGCCGGCTCGGCCCGGCACGTCTTCCGCACCACGGCGGCCGAACTGGTGCGGCTTTCGTGCGGAACCGTGGCGGACGTGCGCGCCGCCCCGGCCTGACCAGAGGAACCCGGGTCCGGTCCGGGTTCCTCCCGCGCCTCCCAGCGGGCGCTACGCGGGCGCGCCGGCGGCCTTGTCCTCCGGCCCGGCCGCTCGCGCGCGGTGGGTGGGTCGGCGGGCTCCTTCACTTCCCCGCCGGCGCGGCCGCCTTCTCCGCAAAGGTGCAGAAGCGCGCGGCGGTGCAGCGCCAGCATTCCGGCCGCCGCGCCCTGCACACATAGCGCCCGTGCAGGATCAGCCAATGATGGGCCGGGCGCAGCATCGAGCGTGGAATCCGCGCCACCAGCGCGTCCTCTACCGCGCGCACCGTCCTGCCCGGGGCGAGGCCGGTGCGGTTGGCGAGGCGGAAGACATGGGTATCGACCGCCATGGTGGCCTCGCCGAAGGCGACGTTGAGCACCACGTTGGCGGTCTTGCGCCCGACGCCGGGCAGCGCCTCCAGCGCCGCGCGCGCGCCGGGCACCGCGCCGCCTTGGCGCTCGACCAGCAGCCGCGCCAGTTCGGCCAGGTGGCGCGCCTTGGCCTGCCAGAGGCCGAGGCTGCGGATATGGGCGCCGATCCCGGCCTCGCCCAGCCGGGCCATCGCCGCCGCGTCCGGGGCGGCGGCGAACAGCCCTGGCGTCACCTTGTTCACCGCCGCGTCGGTGGTCTGGGCGGAAAGCACGACGGCAACCAGGAGGGTGAAGGGGTCGGTGTAGTGCAACTCGCTCGCCGCCTCCGGCCAGGCGGCGGCGAGCGCGGCGAGGAAGCCGCGCACCGCCCGCGGGCGCATCGCGGGGCTCGCGGCCGGGGAGGCTTCGCGTCCCGCCACGGTCCGCTCAGGACTGGGGATCGAAGGGCAGGCGAAGGCCCGGAACCATCCGCCGCAGCACTCCGTCGCGCAGGAGGTAATGGTGCCAGAGGGCAGCGAGTGCATGGCCGGCCGCGACCACGCCCAGCGTGTTGGCGGCGAGGCTGTGCAGCCCGTAGATGGTCCGCGCCAGGGCGAGGTCCTTGCCCCATGGCGGCGCGACCCCGACCAGCCCCCAGAGGGGCACGCTCCGCCCCTTGAGCCAGGTGAGCACGACGCCGAGCCCCACCACCGCGATCATCAGGGCGTAGAGCAGGACGTGCCCGGCGTGCGAGGCGATCGCCATCCAGCCGCCCTCCTCGGGCGGCATCCGCCGCCCCAGGCTCGCCCGCCAGAGCAGGCGCAGCGCCACCACCAGCAGCACCGCGACCCCGACCCAGAGATGGAGTGCCACGGTCCCGGCGCGCGGCGCGCTGCCCGGCGCGAACCATTTGTAGGTCTGGCCGATCAGCCAGGCGGCGAGCACCAAAAGCGCGGTCAGCCAATGGAGCGCGATGCTCACCCCGTCGTAGCGGCGAGATCTGGCGATGGCGGCCACCGGCTAGCGGTCCGATACCGACGCCCGCTTCGGGGCGTTGGCCGAATCGACCCGGCCAATCGAGCTAGTGCTTCGAGGCACCTTGAACCATCTGCTTGTCTCGGCGCACTAGCTGCTGCCGATCAGGATGCCGGTGGCGAACACCAGCGCACCCCCCAGCATCACCTGGAACATGGCCGAGACCGGGGGCGTGTCCATGTATTTCCAGCGCACCCAGGAGATGATCGCGAGTTCGGCCACCACCACCGCGAAGGCGATGGAGGTCGCGACCCAGAAGGCGGGAATGAGATAGGGCAGCGTGTGGCCGAGCCCGCCGAGCATCGTCATCAGCCCGCAGACCAGGCCGCGGATCAGCGGCGAACCGCGCCCGGTGAGGCTGCCGTTGTCCGAAAGCGCCTCGGCGAAACCCATGGAGATGCCGGCGCCGACGGCGGCGGCGAGGCCGACGAGGAAGGTGTCCCAGGTCCGCCCGGTGGCGAAGGCGGCCGCGAACAGCGGTGCGAGGGTGGAGACCGAGCCATCCATCAGCCCAGCGAGCCCGGGCTGGATGACGCGCAGGATGAACATCCGCCGCGCCGCCTCGTCCTCCTCGGCCTGGACCGAGGCGGGGACGTTTTCGGCGACCAGCCGGTCGGCGATGCGCTCGTGCGCCGCCTCGGCGGCGGCGAGGTCGCCGAGCAGCTTGCGGATGGAGGCGTCGGTCGCGCGTTCGGCGGCGCGGCGGTAGAAGCGGGAGGTTTCGAGCTCCATCAGCTCGGCCTGCTTGCGGGCGGTGTCGATGCCCATGTTGTGCAGCAGCCAGGCCGGCTTGCGGCTGACGAAGCCGCGCACGTCCTGGCGGCGGATCAGCGGGATGTGCTCGCCGAACTTCGCGCGGTAGAGGTCGATGAGGCGGCGGCGGTGCTCGTCCTCCTCGGCCGCCATCTCCGTGAAGACGGCGGCGGAGCCCGGAAAGCTCGCCCGAAGACTATCCGCGAAATCGCTGTAGACACGGGAATCCTCCTCCTCGCTGCTGATCGCGAGCGCGAGGATCTCCCGTTCGCCGAGTTCGGAAAAATTGCGCATGGGAGCAATCTGCCCGCGCCGGCCCGCCCGTCAAGCCCCATCCTGTGAAAGCTGGTGCGGCGGAGTCCCGTGCCCGGATCCGCCACCCTCCCCTTCCCGTCCGGGCGAATTGTGCTAAAGCGCGCCGCCATGCGCCATTTCCTGGACTTCGAGAAGCCGATCGCCGAGCTCGAGGGCAAGATCGAAGAACTCCGCCGGATGACGGAGCCCGAGGGCGTGAACATCGCCGAGGAGGTGGCGCGGCTCTCCGAGAAGACCGAGCGGCAATTGCGCGTGATCTACGCCAAGCTCACCCCCTGGCAGAAGACGCTGGTCGCCCGCCATCCGGAGCGGCCGAAGGCGATGGCCTGCATCACCGCGCTGCTCACCGAGTTCACCGCGCTCGCCGGCGACCGTGCCTTCGCCGACGATGCGGCGGTGGTGGGCGGGCTCGGGCGCTTCCGTGGCCGGCCGGTGCTCGTCGTCGGCACCGAGAAGGGCACCGACACCGAAAGCCGCCTCAAGCACAATTTCGGCATGGCCCGGCCCGAGGGCTACCGCAAGGCGCGGCGGCTCGCGGAACTCGCCGGCCGCTTCGGCCTGCCGATCCTCACCTTCGTCGATACCGCCGGCGCCTTTCCCGGCATCGACGCGGAGGCGCGCGGCCAGGCGGAAGCGATCGCGCGCTCGATCGAGGCGTTTCTCGACGCTCCGGTGCCGATCGTCGCCACCATCACCGGCGAAGGCGGCTCCGGCGGTGCCATCGCGCTCGCCGCGGCCGACCGCATCCTGATGCTCGAGCACGCGATCTATTCGGTGATCTCGCCGGAGGGCTGCGCCTCCATCCTGTGGCGCGAGGCGCAGGCGGCGGAGCAGGCGGCCGAGGCGCTCAAGCTGACCGCCGAGGACCTCAAGCGGCTCGAACTGATCGATGCCATCGTCCCCGAACCGCTCGGCGGCGCCCACCGCGACCCCGAGGCCGCCATCGCCGCCATGGGGGACGCCATCGCCGCCGCCCTCGAACCGCTCGCCGGCATCGAAGGCCCGGCGCTCAAGGCGCGCCGGCGCGAGAAATTCCTCGCCATGGGGCGCGACCACGGCGGCTAGGCGGCTACCGCTGCCAGCGCGGACAGGTGAACGTCGAGCGGCCCTGCTGCACGATGCGGCGTATTCCCGGGCAGGCCGGTGGGCCGGGGCAGTGTTCGCACGGCTCTCCCTCGCGCCCATAGACCTTCCAGGCGTGCTGGAAATAGCCGAGTTCGCCGTCCGGCTGGACATAGTCCCGCAGCGAGGAGCCTCCCGCCGCGATCGCCTCGGCGAGCGTCGCGCGGATCGCCGCCGCCAGCCGCTCCGCCCGCGCGCCGGTGGCGGTGCCGGCCAGCCGGCGCGGGCTGAGCCGGGCGCGAAAGAGCGCCTCGCAGACATAGATGTTGCCGAGGCCGGCCACCACCCGCTGGTCGAGCAGCGCGGCCTTGAGCGCCGTGCGCCGCCCGGCCAGCGCCGCCGCCAGCGCCGCGCCGGTGAATTCCGGCGCGAGCGGCTCCGGCCCGAGGCCGCGCAGCAGCGGGTGCTCGTCCTCGGCCGCGGTCTCGACCAGATCGAGAAGACCGAAACGGCGGGGATCGACGAAGCCGAGCCGCGTCCCGCCCGTGGTTTCGATCACCAGATGCTCATGCTTCGCGGGCGGCGCATCGAAGACCATCCGCCCCGACATGCCGAGATGCAGAAGCAGCGTCTCGCCGCCCGAAAGCCGCATCAGGATGTATTTGGCCCGCCGCCGGAAGCCCTCGATCCGCCTTCCCCGCAGGCGGTCCGCAAGGTCGGGCGGCGCCGGGCCGCGCAGATCGGCGCGCGCGAGATGGGCGCGGGCGATGGTCCGCCCGGTCAACCGCGCCGCGAGCCCGCGCATCACCGTCTCGACTTCGGGGAGTTCCGGCATGGGTGGAATTGAGCCTATATGCTCCCCTGATGAGCGACAATCGGGCTCCCGCTTCGGCCACCTCCACCACCGGCTCCACCACCGACTTCGGCTTCCGCACCGTCCCCGCCAGCGCCAAGGCGGGGATGGTGCGGGCGGTGTTCGAGAGTGTCGCCCCCCGCTACGATCTGATGAACGATCTGATGTCGTTCGGGCTCCATCGCGCCTGGAAGCGGGTATTGGTGACCGCGCTCGCCCCGTCCCCGCGCCGGCGGCTGCTCGATCTCGCCGGCGGCACCGGGGACATCAGCTTCGCCTGGCTCGAACGCGGTGGCGGGCCGGTGCTGCTGACCGACGTCAATGCGGCAATGCTCGCCGAGGCCCGCCGGCGCGCGATCGGGCGGGCGCTGGTGGGCGGGCTCTCCTTCGCCGTCGCCGATGCCGAGCGCCTGCCCTTCCCTGCGGGGGGCTTCGAGCGCGTCTCCATCGCCTTCGGCCTGCGCAACATCACCGACAAGGGGGCAGCGCTGGCCGAGGCGCACCGCATGCTGCGCCCGGGCGGCTGGTTCTTCTGCCTCGAATTCTCCCGCCTCGCGGTCGCGGCGCTGGCGCCGCTGTATGATGCCTGGTCGTTCCGCGCCCTGCCGGCGATCGGCCGCCTCGTCGCCCATGACGCCGGGAGCTACCGCTACCTCGCCGAGAGCATCCGCGTCTTCCCCCCCCAGGAGACGCTGGCCTCGATGCTGCGCGAGGCCGGCTTCGCGCGGGTCTCCTTCCGCAACCTCTCGGGCGGGATCGTCGCCATCCACCAGGGGATGCGGCGATGATGCCGGCCAGGCGTCGAAGGAAGGGGCGCTCGGCATGAGCCTGGCGGGAAAGCGCATCCTGCTGATCGTCTCGGGCGGCATCGCCGCCTACAAGGCGCTCGAACTCGTCCGCCTGCTGCGCGCCGGGGGCGCAGCGGTGCACGCCGTGCTCACCGCGGGCGGCGCGCGCTTCGTCACCGCGCTCTCGCTACAGGCGCTGACCGAGGCTCCGGTCGGCGCCGACCTGTTCTCGCTCACCGAGGAGAGCGAAATGGGCCACATCCAGCTCTCCCGCGCCGCCGATCTGGTAGTGGTCGCGCCGGCGTCGGCCGACATCCTGGCCAAGATGGCCGCGGGGCTGGCCGACGATCTCGCCACCACCCTCCTGCTCGCCACCGACAAGCGGGTGCTCGCCGCGCCGGCGATGAACGTGCGCATGTGGGAGCATCCGGCCAGCATCGCCAACCTCGCAACCTTGCGCGCGCGCGGCGTCGCCATCGTCGGGCCCGACCAGGGCCCGATGGCGTGCGGCGAATGGGGCTTCGGCCGGCTCGCCGAACCGCCCGCCATCGTGGCCGCGGTCGCGGCGCTGCTCGCGGCCGGCCCGCTCGCCGGCCGCCGCGCGCTGGTCACCTCCGGCCCCACGCACGAGCCGATCGACCCGGTGCGCTACCTCGCCAACCGCTCCTCCGGAAGACAGGGCCACGCCATCGCTGCCGCCCTCGCTGCCCTCGGCGCGGAAACCACCCTGGTCAGCGGCCCGGTCGCGCTGCCCGATCCGCCGGGCGTGGCCGTCCGCCACGTCGAGACCGCGCGGGCGATGCGCGATGCCTGCATCGCCGCCCTGCCCGCCGATGTCGCGGTCTGCGCCGCCGCGGTCGCCGACTGGCGGGTGGCGGAAGCGGCGGGGGAAAAGATCAAGAAGCGTCCGGGCGCTGCCCCTCCCGCGCTGGCGCTGGTCCCCAACCCCGACATCCTGGCCGAGCTTTCCGCCCCCGGGCCGGCGCGCCCGCGCCTCGTGGTGGGCTTCGCCGCCGAAACCGGCGATCTGCTCGCCGAGGCCGCCGCCAAGCGGGCGCGCAAGGGCTGCGACTGGATCGTCGCCAACGACGTGTCCACCGCCGGCGGCGCGATGGGCGGGGCCGAAAACACCGTCCATCTGCTCACCGCCGAAGGCGCCGAATCCTGGCCCCGCCTGGCCAAGGACGAAGTTGCCCGCCGCCTCGCCCAGCGGATCGCGGCCGTCTTCGGATCTGAACGCAAGACCTGAACATATACCTTTGTATTCATAGAATTGCGGTTAGCGCGTCCAGCCGGTCCGCCTCGGCGGCCGGCTTGTCGGGGCGCAGGCGCAGGATGCGTGGAAAGCGCAGCGCGACACCCGATTTGTGGCGGGTCGAGCGCTGGGCGGAGTCGAAGCCGATCTCCAGCACCAGGCTCTTTTCCACCTCGTGGACGGGGCCGAAACGGGCGGTGGTGTGGGTGCGCACGAAGCGGTCGAGCAGGCGCAATTCCGCGTCCGTATAGCCGGAATAGGATTTGCCGACGGGAACCAGTTCCCCGTCCGCGCGCCACAGGCCGAAGGTGAAGTCCGAATAGAAGCCCGATCGCCTGCCGTGGCCGCGCTCGGCGTACATCAGCACCGCGTCGATCGCGAGCGGATCGCGCTTCCATTTCCACCACGGTCCCCTGGCGCGGCCGGCGAGATAGGGCGAGGCGCCGTGCTTGAGCATCAGCCCCTCGATCCCCGCCGCCCGCGCCCCGGCGCGCAGAGCGGCGAGTTCAGAGCCATCCTGGAACGCGATCAGCGGCGAGAGATCCATCGCGGCGGGGCGTTCCCGCGCGAGCAGGGCTTCGAGGCGCGCCCGGCGGGCATCGAAGGGCAGCGGGCGGAGATCCTCGCTGCCGTCGAAGAGGATGTCGTAGAGCCGCACGTGCGCCGGGGCCTCGGCGAGCAGCTTCGCGCCGGGGGATTTGCGGTTGAGCCGGCGCTGCAGCGTGGCGAAGGGGGCGATCTCCGTGCCGCGGCGGATCAGCAGTTCGCCGTCCAGCACCGCCGCGAACTCCATGGCGGCGAGGATTTCCGGGAAGGCGGCGGAGATATCTTCCGCCCCGCGCGAGAACAGCCGCCGGCCGGTTCGGGTGGCGACGAGCTGGACGCGGATCCCATCCCACTTCCACTCCGCCCGGTAGGCGGACCAGTCGAGTGCCGCGGCGTCCGCCGCCTCCAGCGGGTGGGCGAGCATGGGCGGGCGGAAATGCGGGGTATCGGCGGGGTCGGGGCGCGGGGCGGTGCCTTCGAGCCAGGCGAAGAGCGGCAGATAGGGCGGCTCCAGCGCGTGCCAGACCTCGGCGATCGCCTCCGGCGCGACGCCGAACGCCGCGGCGAGGGCGAGATGGGCGAGGCGGGCGGAAATGCCGACGCGCAGGCCGCCGGTGACCAGCTTGAGCAGCGCGAGGCGGGTGCCGGGATCGAAGCGATCGAGCCACCCGGCGAGCAGCGCGGGAAGCTCGGCGGGCGGCGTCGCGCCTAGCCCGGCGATGATCTCGGCCAGGCGCGGAGGCGCGGCGGCGGGATCGGAGGGTGCCGGCCACAGCAGCGCCACCGTCTCGGCGAGATCGCCGACGAATTCGTAGGAGAGCGCGAAGAGTTCCGGGTCGGTGCGGGCGGCGGCGAGGCCGCGCAGCAGGCCCGGCTTGGCGCTGCGCAGGGCGAGTGTGCCGGCGAGTGCGGCGAGCGCGAAGCCCCGGTCGGGGTCCGCCGTCGCGCGGAAGTAGGTCGCGAGATGCGCGAGCCTGCCGTTGCGCGAAGGGGTGAAGGCGAGGCGTTCGAGCAGCCGGCCGAAGGCGATCATGCGGCGGGCGCATCCTCCGCCGCGTCCTCCTCGCCGTAGCCGATCAGCCGCAGCGCGCGGGCACGGCGGCCGGCGAGCGCCATGGCGCGCAGGAGCGCGTCCTCCCGCCCGTGCGTCACCCACACCTCGGGCGCATCGACCTCGGCGATGGTGGCGAGCAGCGCGTCCCAATCGGCATGGTCGGAGAGGACGAGCGGCAGTTCGACGCCCCCCGCGCGCGCCCGGGCGCGGATGCCCATCCAGCCCGAGGCGCAGGCGACCAGCGGGTCGGCGAGACGGGCGAGCCAGCGGTCGGCGAGCGCGGAGGGCGGCGCCAGCACGATTTCGCCGGCGAGGCGCCCCTTCCCTGCCGGCACCGGCGCGAGCGGACCCAGGCGTACGCCGAGCGTTTCGTAAACGGCGCAGAGGGCGGCGTGGGCGCCGTGCAGGAAAACCGGCCGCTCCCAGCCGGCGGCGCGCAAAAGCGCGATGACGCGCTGCGCCTTGCCCAGTGAATAGGCGCCGACGAGATGGCAGCGCCCGGGAAAGAGTGCGAGGCTGGCGAGCAAGCGCGCGATCTCACCCTCCGGCGCGGGATGGCGGAAGACCGGCAGCCCGAACGTCGCCTCGGTGACGAAGAGATCGCAAGCGACCGCCTCGAACGGGCGGCAGGTGGGGTCGGGGTGGCGCTTGTAGTCCCCGCTCACCACGGCGCGGGTGCCGGCGTATTCCATCACCACCTGGGCCGAGCCCAGAACGTGGCCGGCGGGCACCAGGCGCAGCGCGACGTCCCCCACCCGCACCACCTCGCCCCAGCCGAGCGCCCGCTGGCGCAGGCCGGCGCGCGCGGGGCCGAGGCGGGCGCGCATCAGCGCGAGGGTTTCCGGGCTGGCAAGGACTTCCTGGTGGCCGGGGCGGGCATGGTCGGAATGGGCGTGGGTGATGACCGCGCGGGGCACCGCGCGGACGGGGTCGACGTGAAAGCCGCCGGGCTCGCAATAGAGGCCGGCCGGCGTGGGGTGCAGCCAGCTCTCGGGGGCTTGCATGGCGGCCACTGTGCCACGAAGCCCGCCCGGTTTCGACCGCCCGGCCCGGCAGGCCGGATTTCAAACTTCTTCGCATAAGTCATATCAGGCTGAGCGACATTCCGGGTTTCCGCCTCATGGGCCATCTTCCGTTCACCGACGCGGGGGAGAGCCCCCGCCGGGAACCACCCAGGACCGGCGGGACCGGCCCGCTCACCAGGAGAGAGACCATGAACAAGACCCTTTTCGCCGCCCTCGCCGCGCTGAC
>DAHWFB010000011.1 GCA_027326105.1 Acetobacteraceae bacterium | reverse complement strand
CGTGCGAGGCGATCCGCGCCGGCGACCCGGAAGGCGCCTTTCAGGCGACCGCATCCCTCATGCGCTTTCTCCTCCTGCGGTCGAGGGCGCTCTGAGCGGGGGGCATCGGCAGGAGCGCTCGTGTTCCAGGCAAGCAAGGCTTGTTCTTTCTTGAAAGAAAGAACCAAAGAACTTTCGCTTTTGATCCGGGCGTGCCGGCCCACCGCCCGCGCGCCAGCGCCGAAACATGGCGCAACAATCCGTTCCTTGTGCCCGAACCCGGTTTCGTGTTCCTACTCCGTTCATGGCGCTTTTCCCTCCCACCGCACCGGCCGAACGCTTCGCCCTGATCCTGGAGAGTCTCTGCCGCGCCATCGCCGCCCAGGCCGCGCGGGAGCGTCCGGCGGAGCGGCTCTTCCGCTCGGTCTGGTCGCGCCTGCGCCGCTGCGCCAGCCGCTTCGCCACCCTCGCCGCACGCATCCGCCCCGGCGCCCCGCCGCGCCCCTCCCTCCCGCGCACCACCCGCAGCACCCCCGCGCCGAAAGCCGCGGCGCCGCAACCGCCGCTGCCCCAGGCCCCCGCGCCACCGGCCTCGGCGCCACAACTCCTGTCCCCGCTCTTCCTGCCCCCGCTTCCTCTGCCGCGCAGCCGCGGCTGGCTCGGGCAGCGGGTCCCCGCCACGCGGTCCTACGCCAGCCAGTTGCACCACCTCCTCGCCGATCCGGAAATGGCCGCCCTGCTCGCCGCCTCCCCCGGCCTGCGCCGCATGCTGCGCCCGCTCTGCCACATGCTCGGCATCAAACCGCCGAACGAGCCCGCCCCGGCCCCCACCTCGGCCCCGGCCGTGGCCCCGACCCCGCCCGAAGCCGCCGGGCCACCGCCGCCCGAACCACCCGCGCCCGAACCACCCGCGCCCAATATCGCCACGCCCGCCATCCCCAGGCCCGCCATCCCCACGCTCTGGCCCCCATACCGCGCCGCCCGCCCGTCTCCGGCGTGACCCGGCCACCCCTCGCGCGGCCAATTCGTTCCGATATCGCAATGAACCCGCCGCCGGCCGCGCCTCCTACCCCGCCGGCGGATGCGCCGTCAGCCAGTGCCGCGCGATCTCGAGCCGCGTCGCCACCCACACCTTCTCGTGGCGGCCGACGTGGTCGAGGAACCGCGCCAGCCCGGCGATCCGCCCCGGCCGGCCGACCAGCCGGCAGTGCAGCCCGATCGACAGCATCTTCGCCGCGCTCTCGCCCTCGGCATAGAGCGTGTCGAAGGAATCGCGCAGATAGGCGAAGAACTGCTCGCCGGTATGGAACCCCTGCGCGGTCGCGAACCGCATGTCGTTGGCATCGAGCGTGTAGGGCACGATGAGCTGCCGCCCGCGCGGCCCGCTGGCATAGTAGGGCAGGTCGTCGGCGTAGGAATCGGCGGCATAGACGAACCCGCCCTCCTCCATCACGAGGTCGAGCGTATGCTCCGATGCCCGCCCCTGGTAGAAGCCGAGCGGCCGGTGCCCGGTCACCTCGGTATGGACGCGGATCGCCTCGCGGATGTGCTCGCGCTCCGCCTCGCGGGGGAAATCCTTGTATTCGATCCACTTCAGCCCGTGGCTCGCGATCTCCCATTCGGCCTCGGCCATCGCCGCCACCGCCTCGGGGTTGCGGGCGAGCGCGGTCGCCACCCCGAACACGGTCAGCGGCAGGTTCCGCCCGGTGAACAGCCGCCACAGCCGCCAGAACCCCGCGCGCGCGCCGTATTCGTAGATCGATTCCATGTTCATGTGGCGCTGCCCGGGCCAGGGCTGCGCGCCGATGATCTCGGACAGGAACGCCTCCGAGGCGGCATCGCCATGCAGGATGCAGTTCTCCCCACCCTCCTCGTAGTTGAGCACGAACTGGAGCGCGATCCGCGCCCCGCCCGGCCAGCGCGCGTCGGGCGGGTGCGCGCCGTAGCCGATCAGATCGCGCGGGTAGCTCTCCGTCATGATGCCTCCGCTTCGGCGCCGGCGCCGAGATAGAGCCGGCGCACGTGGTCGTTGACGAGCAGCTCCGCGCTCTCCCCCGCGAGCGCGACGCGGCCCGTCTCCAGGACATAGCCGTGGCGCGAAATCGACAGCGCCAGCCTGGAATTCTGCTCGACCAGGATGACACTCACCTGCTCCTCGCGGTTGACCGCGACGATCAGGCGGGCGATGTCGCGCACCACCATCGGCGCGAGCCCGAGCGAGGGCTCGTCGAGCAGCAGCAGGCGCGGCCGCGCCATCAGCGCGCGCGCCACCACCACCATCTCCTGCTCGCCACCCGAAAGCGTGCCCGCGTTCTGGCCGAGCCGCTCGCGCAGCCGCGGGAAACGGTCGCAGAGCCGGTCGAGATCGGACCGTATCCCCGCCCCGTCGCGCCGCAGATGCGCCCCCATCATCAGATTGTCGCGCACGCTCATCAGCGGAAACACCCGCCTGCCCTCGGGCACCATGCTGATCCCGCGCGCCACGATCTCGGGCGGCGAAAGCCGGTCGATGCGGCTGCCCTCGAACCAGATCTCGCCCGCGAACGGGCGCTTGAGGCCGGTGATCGCGCGCAGCGTGGTGGTCTTGCCGGCGCCGTTGGCGCCGATCAGCGCGATGCAGGTGCCCTCCTCGCAGACCAGCGAGACCTCGCGCAGCGCCTGCACCTTGTCGTAGCGGACGGAGATGGACTCGGCCGCGAAATAGGGCTTGTTCATAGTCCCACCATGTCGTCGGCCTGGCCGAGGTAGGCGTCGATCACCGCCGGGTCGGACTGGATCTCCGCGGGCGTGCCCTCGGCGATCCGGTTGCCGAAATTGAGCACCAGGATGCGGTCGCTGATGCGCATCACCGCCGACATGTCGTGCTCGACGAGCAGCACGGTGACCCCGCGGTCGCGGATGCCGCGCACCATGCGCACCGCCTGGTCGGTCTCCTCCGGGTTCATCCCGGCGAACGGCTCGTCGAGCAGCAGCACGCGCGGCTCGGAGGCGAGCGCGAGCGCGATGCCGAGCGCGCGCAGATACCCGTGCGGCAGGTTGCGCGCCCGCTCGTGCAGCACGTGGCCGAGCCCGAGATAGGTGAGGATCTCGGCCGCGGTCTCGCGAAACCGCGCCTCCTCCGCCCGCGCCGCGGGCAGGCCGAACAGCACGCCGAGATCGCCCGACCGGGCGCGCATGTGGTGGCCGATGACGACGTTCTCCAGCGCCGTCATCTCCTTGAACACGGTGGTCTCCTGGAAGGTGCGCACCAGCCCCTTGCGGGCGATGATGTGGGGCTTGAGGCCGCTGATCGTCTCCCCCGCGAAGCGCACCGTGCCGGAGGTCGGCGCGAGGAACCCGGCGATCACCTTGAACAGTGTCGATTTGCCCGCCCCGTTCGGGCCGATGACGGTGAAGATCATGCCCGGCTCGACCGCAAGGCTGACGTCGTTGACCGCGACCAGGCCGCCGAAGCGGCGGGTGACGCGCTCGACCGCGAGAATGCTCATGAGGATTGCTCCGCGCCGGGGGGGGCGAGCACGAGGCTGAGCAGCCCGTTGGGCCGCAGCAGCATGCAGCCGATCATGAACACGCCATAGAGCAGCGCCTGGTAGCTCTCGATGGCGGAGAGGAGCTGGAACGCGATGACCAGCAGGAACGCCCCGAACACCGGCCCCGCCACATAGTCGAGCCCGCCGAGGAAGCAGTAGAGCATGAAGGTGACGCTGTCGTTGACCGTGTAGGAGGAGGGAAAGATGCTCTGCTGGGAGATGGCGAACATCGCCCCCACGATCCCGCCCATCGCCGAGGAGACCACGAAGGCGAGAATCCGGTAGCGGGCGACGTCGATGCCGAGCGACCAGGCGAGATCCTCGTTCTGCCGCATCGAGCGGAACACGTAGCCCAGGCGCGAATGGGCGAAGCGCCAGATCACCGCCGTCCCCAGCAGGAGCAGCACGGCGGAGGCGAGATAGAAGGCGAGGTTGGAGGAGAGCACCGCCGGGCGCGGGATGTTGTTGATCCCCTCCGCGCCATGGGTCAGCGCGCCGCCGTTGAGGAACAGCAGGCCGGCGGTGGAGGTGAGGCTGAGGGTGATCATCGAGAAATAGACCCCGCGCAGCCGCAGGATCGGCCAGCCGACGAGCCCGCCGACGAGCGCCGCGACGGCGGCCGACAGCGGCAGGCAGACCCAGAAGGAAATCCCGTAGCGGGTGGCCAGGATGGCGGTGACGTAGCCGCCGACGAGGGTGAACGCGCCCTGGGCGATGTTGATGCGCCCGATCGAGAAGGTGAGCCAGACGCCGAGGCTGCCGAGCGCGAGCAGGGCCGCGTTGCTGAACACGGTGAGCCAGTAGGGCTGGCTCGCCAGCGCGAGCGGAACCACGACCAGCAGGACCAGGGCGAAGACGGCGAAGCCGGCGAGGGTGCGGCCGGCGGCGCGGGGGGGTTGGTCTGCCATCGCTCAGCCCCAGGGGTGGCCCATGATGCCGCGCGGGCGGATCACGAGAAAGAGGATCAGGGCGAGGAAGATGAGGAGATAGGTGAGCGAGCCGGGCAGATATGCGTAGCCGATCGATTCGGCGAAGCCGAGGACCACGGCGCCGAGGATCGCGCCGCCGACCACCCCGGCGCCGCCGATCATGATCATGATGAAGGCCTTGATCGAGATGTCGGTGCCGATGCCGGCGTTCACCCCCTGCACGGTGACCAGCAGGCCGCCGGCGAGGCCGGCGAGGCCGGCGCCGATGGCAAAGCCCATCATCGCGGTGCGGTCCACGTTCACCCCCATCAGCCGCGCCGCGTCACGGTCCTGGGCGAGCGCGCGCATGGCGCGGCCGGGGCGGGTATATTGCACGAAGTAGAGCAGCCCGAGGATCAGCACGAGGGCGACGAGGAAGACCTCGAGCCGCTGGTAGGGCAGGAAGGCGCCGGCGAACTGCACCACGCCACTCACGGTCTCGGGGACCCCGCGCTGCTTCTCCCCGAACAGGAAGAGGGCGACGTTCTCGAGCAGGAGCGCGGTGCCCACCGCGAGCAGCATGCTGTTCTCCTCCCGCGTCGCCACCCGCAGCACGCGGCGGAACAGGAACCGCTCGAAGCCGGCGCCGATCAGCCCGAGGACGAGGGCGGCGGCGAGCAGGCCGAGCGCGAAGGGAAGGTGGAAGACGCCATAGACGTAATAGACCATGAAGCCGCCGATCATCAGCATCTGCCCGTGCGCGAAGTTGAGCAGGTTCATGATCGAGAAGATGAGCGTGATGCCGAGCGCGATGAGCGCGTAATTCGCGGACAGCACGCAGCCGTCAACGAGGGCCTGGGTCATGGGGACACCCTGCGCGAGAGGAACCGGCCGCACCGCGAGCACCCCGCCATCCTGCGATGGCGGGGCGCGAGGCGCGAAGGATCAGGAAACGCTGCCGACGAACAGCGTCTCGAACTTGCCACCCTTCACCTCGTTGACGACCAGCGGCACGCCGATCTGGCGCTTCTGGCCGAAGTAGGCGGTGCCGACGTATTTCAGCGGGCTGCGCGCCTTGAGGAACGGGTTGGGGATCGAGAAGCCCGCCATCGCGGTCTGGAACGGCTTCACGTCGGTGATCGCCTTGGGGCCGGCGACGGCCAGCGTGCGCAGTACCATCTCGAGCGCATAGACCTTGGTCCCGGCCTCGTCGTTCCAGGCGCCGGCGACCTTGGCATATTCCTTGACGAAATCATCCATGTAGGCGGAGCGGATGGCCGGCGTGGAGGCGCCGCCGACGGAGATGAAGCCTTCCGCGTCCTTGCCCGCGCCCTGCACGAGAATCTTGATGTCCTGGGCGGTTTCGGTGGACAGCAGCCCCTTGAAGCCGAGCTGGCGGGCGGCGCGCAGAAGCTGCGGCGCGGCCGCGGGGGCGACGCCGGAGAGCACGATGAGATCGGGCTTGCCGTGCACGATCTTGGCCATGACGGGGAAGAAATCCGTCGTGCTGGGCTCGTAGGTTTCCGACGACGAGGTGATCTTGAGGCCGAGCTTGCGGGCCGCGGCGACCCCTTCCTTCATCTGGGCCAGCGGATCGGAGGCGTTGGCGGCGAGGAAGGCGACGGACTTCACGCCCTTGGCCTTCATCAGGTAGCTGTAGATGATCGGACCGGCCTGGTAGGAGGCGATCATGCCGAGGATCGAGTTCTCCCGCGGCTTGGTGTAGAGCCACTTCGAGAAGGCGTAGGGAATGTTCATCGCCCCGGCCTTGTTGAGGTCGGGCACGTCGGCGACCGCCGTGGTATCGACGTTGGGGCCGATGATGTAGTGCAGACCATCCTGCTGCGTGAGGCGCTGGATGCCCGCGACCGAGAGCTTGGGGTCGTTCTGATCGTCGACCGCGGCGACCTCGATATGATATTTCTGGCCGCCGATCTCGAAGCCGCCCTTGGCGTTCCACATCGCGGCGGTGGCGAGCGAGCAGTATTTGTTGGTGAGACCCCAGGAGGCGGCGGCGCCGCTCATCACCCCGCAGACGCCGATGGTGAAGGTCTTGGTGGCGGCGATGGCGGGGCGCGCGAGGCCTCCGACGGCAAGACCGCCGGCGGCAAGACCGCCGGCACCGGCGAGCAGGGTGCGGCGGGTGAGCTTGGTTTCGATGGTCATGTTCCTCTCCATATTGGTGCTGTCGCTGCCGCTGAACTGGCCGCCGGCCCCTTCTTCGTGGGCCGATCTCCCGAATGGCGGAACGCTAGCACGGCTGGCGTAGGGCGCGCAAGCATTGTATGCAAAGCCAGCGAAGATTGTATATTATACGGTATTCAAATTCCCGGCAGAGGAGGCAAGGGTGCGCATCCAGGTGATCAACCCCAACAGCAGCGCCAGCATGACCGCGACCATCGCCGCCGCCGCCCGCGCCGTCGCAGCGCCAGGCAGCGAAATCATCGCCGCGACCGCGCGCGGCGGACCGGTCTCGATCGAAGGGCACTACGAGGAGGCGGTGGCCACCATCGCCATGCTCGAGGAGGTGCGCCGCGGCGAGGCCGCGGGGTGCGACGCCCACGTCATCGCCTGCTTCGGCGACCCCGGGCTGCTGGCGGCGCGCGAGATCGCCCGCGGGCCGGTGCTCGGCATCGCCGAGGCGGCGATGCACGCGGCATGCTTCATCGCCACCGGGTTTTCCATCGTCACCACGCTCACCCGGACCCGCATCATCGCCGAACAGCTGGTGCGCAACTACGGGATGGAGCATGCCTGCCGCCGGGTGCGGGCGACCGATCTCGCGGTGCTCGAACTCGAAGACCCGGCCTCCGACGCGCGCGCGAAGATCATCGCCGCGTGCGAGCGCGCGCTGGACGAGGACGGGTCGGGGGCGATCGTGCTCGGCTGCGCGGGGATGGCCGATCTCACCGCCGCGGTGGCGCAGGCGCTCGGCGTGCCGGTGATCGACGGGGTGGCGGCGGCGGTGAAGTTCGCCGAGGCGTTGGTGGGGCTCGGCCTCGGCACCAGCAAGCGGGGCGATCTCGCCTACCCGCTCGCCAAACCCTACCGCGGCGGCCTGGCCCATCTCGCGCCGCTTGCCGCGCTCCCCGCGTGAACGCTACGGTTTGTAGGTGTCGAGGGTGAGGGCGTCGACCGCGAGGGCGCTGTGGGCGGCGCGGGCGGCGGCGAGGGCCGCGCGCAGGGCGGGAACGTAGGCGGCGGCGGTTTCGCTCTGCGGGCGCAGCGTCGCAAACAGCGGGCGCGAGGAGGCGATGGCGAGGATCATGTCGCGCCCGTAGGGGGAGCCCGCGCCCCACCCCTCGAAGCCCGGCGCCTTGCGGCCGAGCTTCAGCGTGGCGCGGGCGGCGAGGCGGCGATCGGGGTCGGTGGGCGTGGGATAGAGGTGGAAGACGCTGCCGTCGGAGGAGAAGTAGTCCACTTCGAGATGGCCGGCGAAACGCGGCATGGTCACGTCCGGCTCGATCAACTGGTTTTCGGCGAGCCGGGTGACGCCGCCGGCGAGCGCAAGCACGAGCCGCACCGAGGCCGCGGCGAAGGGTTTTTCGATCCCGTGCACGGCGGCGAGCGCCGGGCAGTAGGGGCCGGTGAACGGTGTCAGCGCGTAGGTGATCGTGGTGCCGGGGACCGCACCGGCGAGGATGGTGCGCAGGCGGGATTCGGGGCTGTGCGCGCCGATCGGACCGCGGACGGTCAGACGGTTGGCGGCGGCATCGAAGGAAGCGCGGAGCAGGCTGCACTTCACGTCCGCGATCGCGCTGCGGGCGGCGGCGGTGATCGCCGCGGTATCCGGCGCCGCGGGCTTGGGCGCTGGCTTGGGCGGGGGCGCGGGGGTGGGCTTGGGCGTG
>DAHWFB010000129.1 GCA_027326105.1 Acetobacteraceae bacterium | reverse complement strand
CTTCGTCACCGAAGCCTCGGTGGTGATTTCCAATACCGGGGATCGCGGCTTCGAGACCGACCCGGCCGACCGTGCCGCCGGGCCGGTGCCGCGGAGCTTTCCCGCCCGCCTGACGCGCCTGCTGTTCGCCCGCTGGCAGGCTGGCGCGGCGCCGGTTTCGGTGTTTCCCACCGAGCTCCTGAGCGGCAACGGCTGCGCGCTGCGCCGCCTCGTGCTCGCCATCGGCGCGGACTGGGAGCTCGGCGCGGGCTTCGCATCCTATGTCGGCGAGACCTGCCGGTTCGCCAATTCGCTGGTCGACCGCATCGTGCCGGAGGCGCTCGAGCCGATCGGCGCGGTCGCCGAACCCTATGCGCTGTGGGCGATCGGGCGGCAGGACGGGCTGCTGCTTCCCTGCGCCCATCCGCAGATGGTGATCACCGACGATCTGCCCCGCTACGCGCGGCTCAAGCTCTTCTTCCTCAATCTCGGCCACTCCTATCTCGCCCAGCGCTGGCACGACGAGGGCCGCCCGGCGGACGAGACGGTGCGCGCGATCCTCGAAGACCCGGCGGTCGCGGCGGGACTCTGCGCGCTGTGGGAGGAGGAAGTGCAGCCGGTGTTCGACGCGCTCGGCCTCGGGGCGGAGGCGCGTTCCTATCGCGCCACCGTGCTGGAGCGCTTCCGCAACCCGTTCGTCGAGCACCGCCTCGCCGACATCCACACCAACCACGCGGCCAAGAAGCGCAACCGCATGGCGCCGGTGGTGGCGCTGGCCGAGCAGCGCGGCCTCGCCTGCCGGCAGGAGCGGCTGCGGGCGATGCTGGCCGCGGGCTGACAAAGGGCGCGGCTTGGCCTATGGGAGCGCGGCGGGAGGCCGCTTCCCGCCGCGCAGCAGGCAGGCTCCCAAGCAGATTCCATGACCGACACGCCGATCGAGAACATCCGCAATTTCGCGATCATCGCCCATATCGACCACGGGAAATCCACCCTGGCGGACCGGCTGATCGAGACCACCGGCGCGCTCTCGGCGCGCGAGATGCACGCCCAGGTGCTCGATTCGATGGACATTGAGCGCGAGCGCGGCATCACCATCAAGGCGCAGACGGTGCGGCTGTCCTACCTGGCGAAGGATGGCAAGACCTATGAGCTCAACCTCATGGACACGCCCGGGCATGTCGATTTCGCCTATGAGGTGAGCCGCAGCCTCGCCGCCTGCGAGGGCTCGCTCCTGGTGGTGGACGCGAGCCAGGGGGTGGAGGCGCAGACGCTCGCCAACGTCTATCACGCGCTCGAGGCCGGGCACGAGATCGTTCCCGTGCTCAACAAGATCGACCTGCCGGCGGCCGAACCCGAGCAGGTGCGCGCCCAGATCGAGGAGGTGATCGGGCTCGACGCCTCGGAGGCGGTGATGATCAGCGCCAAGACCGGGCTCAACATCGAAGGCGTGCTGGAAGCCCTCGTCACCCGCCTGCCGGCCCCCACCGGCGACGGCGCGGCACCGCTCAAGGCGCTGCTGGTGGATAGCTGGTATGACGCCTATCTCGGCGTCGTCATCCTGGTCCGCGTCAAGGACGGCAGGCTGAAGCGGGGCCAGAAGATCCGCATGATGGCGACCGGGGCGGCGCACGTCGTCGAGCAGGTCGGCGTGTTCAGCCCGCGCATGATCCCGACCGACGATCTCGGCCCCGGCGAGATCGGCTTCCTCACCGCCGCGATCAAGACGGTGGCCGACTGCAAGGTGGGCGACACGCTGACCGACGACCGCAACCCGGCGACCGAGCCCCTGCCCGGCTTCAAGCCCTCGGTGCCGGTGGTCTGGTGCGGGCTCTATCCGGTGGATGCCGACGATTTCGAGAAATTGCGCGACAGCCTGGCCAAGCTGCGGCTGAACGACGCGAGCTTCCACTACGAGGCGGAGACCTCGGCGGCACTCGGCTTCGGCTACCGCTGCGGCTTCCTCGGGCTGTTGCATCTGGAGATCATCCAGGAGCGGCTGACCAGGGAATTCGCGCTCGATCTGATCGCCACCGCCCCTTCGGTGGTCTATCGCGTCCACCGCACCAACGGCGCCATGGAGGAAGTGCACAACCCGGCCGACATGCCGGACGGCTCGGTGATCGACCATATCGAGGAGCCCTGGATCAAGGCCACCATCCTGGTGCCGGACGAGCATCTCGGCGCCATTCTCACGCTGTGCAACGACCGGCGCGGCCAGCAGGTGGATTTGACCTACGTCGGCAACCGGGCAATGGCGGTCTATCGCCTGCCGCTCAACGAGGTGGTGTTCGATTTCTACGACCGGCTGAAGTCGGTCTCCCGCGGGTACGCCAGCTTCGACTACCAGATGGACGGCTACGCCGACAGCGACCTGGTGAAAATCTCCATCCTGGTCAACGGCGACCCGGTGGATGCGCTGTCCTTCATCGCCCACCGCTCGGCGGCCGAGAGCCGGGGGCGGGCGATCTGCGGGCGGCTCAAGGACCTCATCCCGCGACAATTGTTCCGCATCGCGGTGCAGGCGGCAATCGGCGGGCGGGTGATCGCGCGCGAGACGATCAGCGCGCTGGCCAAGGATGTCACCGCGAAATGCTACGGCGGCGATATCACCCGCAAGCGCAAGCTTCTGGAAAAGCAGAAGGAAGGCAAGAAGCGGATGCGCCAGTTCGGCAAGGTGGAGATCCCGCAGTCCGCCTTTCTCGCGGCGCTGAAGATGGACGCCTGAGCGGCACCGGTTGGATCGGCGGGGTGGTTCGGGTAGAGTTGGCGGATGGAGACGGCGCGCACGCACTGGGAGCGGATTTTCGCCACCCGCGGGCCGGAGGAGGTGAGCTGGTTCCAGCCGCACCTGTCCCGCTCGATCGAACTGATCCGTGCGGCGGGGGTGGATCCGGCGCTGCCCGTGATCGATGTCGGGGGCGGGGCTTCGACGCTGGCGGGCGATCTGCTGGCCGCCGGGTTCAGCGACGTTTCGGTGCTGGACGTTTCGGCCCAGGCGCTGGCGCGCAACCGGGCGGACCTCGGCAAGGCGAGCCTCGGCAAAGCGGGCCTGGGCGAGGCGGGCGGGCTGGTGCACTGGATCGAGGCCGATATCACCACCTGGCGGCCGGAGCGCCACTACGGGCTGTGGCACGACCGGGCGATGTTCCATTTCCTGCGGGAGGCGGCGGCACAGGAGGCCTATCTGGCCGCGTTGCGGGCGGCGACGGTGGCGGGGTCGGTGGTGGTGATCGCGGGGTTCGCGCTCGACGGGCCGGAGCGGTGCAGCGGCCTGCCGGTCGTCCGGCAGGACCCGGCGGCGCTGGCGGAGCGGCTGGCGCCGGTGTTCCGGGCGGTGGCCGAGGCACGGGAGGAGCACGTGACGCCGGCGGGGGCGGTGCAGCGGTTCGTCTATGGGGTGTTCCGCCGCGAGGCGTGAGCGCGACCGTGGCCTCGGCCCCGGCTCGGGATATCGGGGGTCCGGGGCCTCAGGCCCCGGCCTTGGGTCTTGTTTTCGTGTGCCTCGGCCTACGAAGGCCGCCCGATGGAGTGGTAGGCGAAGCCGGCGGCGGTCATCTGGTCGGGGCGGTAGATGTTGCGCAGATCGACGACGACGTGACCGCGCATGCGCCGCTTCATCTCCGCCCAGTCCAATGCGCGGAACTGGTTCCATTCGGTGAGCAGCACGAGCGCGTCCGCGCCTTCGGCGGCAGCGGAGGCACTCTCGGCGTAGGTGATGGAGGGAAGGAGCTTTTTCGCCTCCGCGATGCCTTCGGGGTCGCAGGCGACCACTTCCGCGCCCGCTTCGCGCAGCAGGGGAACGACGACCAGGCTGGGGCTTTCGCGCATGTCGTCGGTATTCGGCTTGAAGGTGAGGCCGAGCAGGGCGATGCGCTTGCCGGCGACCGAACCGCCGCAGGCTGCGATGATGCGTTCGGCCATCTGGCGCTTGCGGGCGTCGTTGAAGGAAACCACCGCCTCGACGATGGAGAGCGGGCTTTGCGCCTCGCGGCCGATGCGCACCAGGGCCAGGCAGTCCTTGGGAAAGCAGGAGCCGCCGAAGCCGGGGCCGGGGTGGAGGAATTTCTTGCCGATGCGCCCATCGAGCCCGATGCCGGTGGCGACCTCCTGCACGTTGGCGCCGAGCTTCTCGCAGAGGTCGGCGATTTCGTTGATGAAGGAGATCTTGGTCGCGAGGAAGCTGTTGGCGGCGTATTTGATGAGCTCGGCGGTTTCGATGCCGGTGAAGAGGATCGGCGTATCGCGCAGGAAGAGCGGGCGGTAGAGCTCGCGCATCACCGCGCGCGCGGCCTCCGAGCCGTCGGTGAGGCCGATGACGACGCGGTCGGGGTGCATGAAGTCGGTGATGGCGGAGCCTTCGCGCAGGAACTCCGGGTTGGAGACGACGTCGAAGTCCCGCCCTTCGGCGAGGTCGGGGCGGGCTTCGGCGATGATGGCGGCGACCTTGCGGCCGGTGCCGACGGGAACGGTGGATTTGGTGACGATGACGGTATAGCCGCGCAGGGAGGCGGCGATTTCGCGCGCGGCGGCGAAGACGTAGGTGAGGTCGGCGTGGCCGTCGCCGCGCCGGGTGGGGGTGCCGACGGCGATGAAGACCGCGCTCGCGGCGGCGACGGCGGCGGGGAGATCGCCGGAAAAGGCCAGCCGCCCGGCGCGGACGTTGCGGGAGACGAGGTCCTCGAGGCCGGGCTCGTAGATCGGCATGACGCCGGCTTCGAGCGAGGCGATCTTGGCGGCGTCGCGGTCGACGCAGGTGACGTCGATGCCGAATTCCGCGAAGCAGGCGCCGGAGACGAGGCCGACGTAGCCGGAGCCGACGAGAACGATGCGCATGGAACCTCTTCGCTCGCAGTGTGGGCGGGACGGCCCGGGAAGATCTAGCGCGGGCGGGTGACCAAATCGTTGGCGTCCGGCCGCGCCGGGAAAACGGGCGAGGCGGCGGCTTTATTCCCAGGGTTGGCCGCTCAGGCGGCGAGCGCGCCGCGCACGGCGGCAAGCGCCGCTTCCGCCTGCGCCCCGTCCGGCCCGCCGGCCTGGGCCATGTCCGCCCGCCCGCCGCCACCCTTGCCGCCGACCGCGGCGGAGGCGGCGCGGACGAGATCGACCGCGCTGAAGCGGGAGGTGAGGTCGGGCGAGACGCCGACGACGATGCTCGCCTTGCCCTCGGCGGTGGAGACCAGCGCCACCACGCCCGAGCCCAGCCCGTCGCGGATCGCCTCGGCCAGGCTCTTGAGGTCGCGGGCGGGGATTTCGCCCAGGTTGCGGGCGGCGAATTTCACCCCGGCCACCTCCTCCACCGCGGCCGCGGTGCCGCCGGTGGCGAGCTTGCGCTGGAGTTCGGCCAGCTGGCGCTCCAGGCGCTTGCGGTCTTCGAGGAGCTGGGCGAGGCGGGCGGGAAGCTCGGCGGGGGAGACGCGCAGGCTGGCCGCGGCCTCGAGCAGATGGCGCTCGTTTTCGGCGACGAAGGCGAGCGCGGCTTCGCCCACCACCGCCTCGATGCGGCGGACCCCGGCGCTGACCGCGCTTTCGGCGACGATGCGCAACAGCCCGATGTCTCCGGTGGCGCGCACATGGGTGCCGCCACAGAGTTCGATCGACCAGGCGGGACGGTTGCCGCCGCCGGGGCCGCCCTCCAGCCCCATGGCGACGACGCGCACCTCCTCGCCGTATTTCTCGCCGAAGAGCGCCATCGCCCCTTCGGCGACCGCGGCGGCGGGGGTCATCAGCCGGGTGGTGACGGGGGCGTTCTCGCGGATCTTGGCGTTCACCACCGCTTCCACGGCGGCGAGATCCTCCGCCCCGATCGGGGTCGGCTGGCTCACGTCGAAGCGCAGCCGGTCGGGGGCGTTGAGGCTGCCGCGCTGGGTGACGTGGGGGCCGAGGCGGCGGCGCAGCGCTTCGTGGAGGAGGTGCGTCGCCGAGTGGTGGGCGCGGATGGCGGTGCGGCGGGCATGGTCGATCTCGGCCTCGACGGCGGCGCCGACGCGGGCCTCGCCGTGCGCGACGCGGCCGAGATGGACGATGAGATCGCCGCTCTTCTTCTGGGTGTCGGAGATGTCGATGCGCAGGCCGCCGGGGCCGGTGATGGTGCCGCGATCGCCGACCTGGCCGCCGGATTCGGCATAGAAGGGGGTCTGGTTGAGGATGGCCGCGACCTCGGTGCCGGGGCCGGCGCTGGCTGCGGGCTTGCCGGCGACGACGAGGGCGCGGAGTTCGGCCGCGGCCGCCTCGGTCGCGTAGCCGAGGAATTCGCTGGCGCCGACCGCCTCGCGGGTTTCGAACCAGACCGCCTCGGTCGCCGCCTCGCCGGAGCCGGCCCAGGCGGCGCGGGCGCGGGCGCGCTGTTCGGCCATCGCGGCCTGGAAGCCGGCGTGATCGACCGCCCTGCCCTGCTCGCGCAGCGCGTCCTCGGTGAGATCGAGGGGGAAGCCGTAGGTATCGTAGAGGCGGAAGGCGACGGCGCCGGCGAGCGCTTCCCCGGCCCCGAGCTTCGCGGTCTCCTCGGCGAGCAGATGGAGGCCGCGTTCGAGGGTGGCCTGGAAGCGGGTCTCCTCCAGGCGGAGCGTGTCGGCGATCAGCGTCTCGGCGCGGGGGAGTTCGGGGTAGGCGACGCCCATCTGGCGCACCAGCGCCGGGACCAGGCGGCAGAGCAGCGGTTCGGCGGCGCCCATGAGGTGGGCGTGGCGCATGGCGCGGCGCATGATCCGGCGCAGCACGTAGCCGCGGCCCTCGTTGGAGGGCAGGACGCCGTCGGCGATCAGGAAGGACGAGGAGCGCAGATGGTCGGCGACCACGCGGTGGCTGACGCGGAAGGGACCGTCGGGGGCGCGGCCGGTAGCCTCGGCGGAGGCGGCGATGAGGGCACGGAATGTGTCGGTATCGTAGTTGTCATGCTTGCCCTGGAGGATGGCGGCGAAGCGCTCGAGCCCCATGCCGGTGTCGATCGAGGGGCGCGGCAGGGGCGTGCGCACGCCGGGCGGACCCTCCTCGTACTGCATGAAGACGAGGTTCCAGATTTCGATGAAGCGGTCTCCGTCCGCCTCGGGCGAGCCCGGCGGGCCGCCGGGGATGGCGGGGCCGTGGTCGTAGAAGATCTCGCTGCACGGGCCGCAGGGGCCGGTATCGCCCATGCGCCAGAAATTGTCCGTGGTGGGGATGCGCAGGATCCGGCTCTCGGGCAGGCCGGCGATGCGCGCCCACAGCGAGGCGGCCTCCTCGTCCTCGGAATAGACGGTGACCAGGAGCTTTTCCGCCGGCAGCGCGAAATCGCGGCTGACGAGGTTCCAGGCGAGCTCGATGGCGTGGTCCTTGAAATAGTCTCCGAAGCTGAAATTGCCCAGCATTTCGAAGAAGGTATGGTGGCGCGCGGTGTAGCCGACATTGTCGAGGTCGTTGTGCTTGCCGCCGGCGCGGACGCATTTCTGCGCGGTGACCGCCCGTGAATAGGGGCGCTTCTCCTGGCCGGTGAAGACGTTCTTGAACTGCACCATGCCGGCGTTGGTGAACAGCAGGCTGGGGTCGTTGCGCGGCACGAGCGGGGAGCTCGGCACCACCTGGTGGCCGTTGCGGGCGAAATAGTCGAGGAAGGTGGCGCGGATGTCGTTGCTGCTGGCCATCGGAGGCGGGGCGTCCTGGTGCGGGTTGCTCCCCTGCAACTAGCGCAGGCGCGCCCGGTTGAGCAATCGGGCGCGCGGATGCGGCGGTGCAGCAAGATATTTCTTGCGTTTTGCGGCCGCGCGGGCCATACCCCACCCGATCGCTCGTGACTGCGCGAGCGGGGACGCGGGTGGCCGGTCTGGTCATCTCCCCCGTTTTCCTGGCGATTTTTCGTAACCTGTTCGTCCCGGCTTCGCGCCCGGATGGCGGACTCTGGGCGCCCTGCCCCCGGGAAACGCGGGCGGCGCCGGAGATGTTTCCTTTGACGATCGAGAATTTCGATGGGTTCGGCCTCGCCGAACCGCTCGCGCGTGCGCTGCGCACCGCGGGCTTTTCCACCCCCACGCCGATCCAGGCGGGGGCCATTCCGCCCGCCATGGCCGGGCGCGACCTGCTCGGCATCGCCCAGACCGGCACCGGCAAGACGCTGGCCTTCGCGCTACCCACGCTGCAGCATCTGCTCGGCGAGCGGCGGCGGGCGGCGGCCTTCGCCACCCGGGCGCTGATCCTTTCGCCGACGCGCGAGCTCGCCGTGCAGATCGACGAGACCTTCCGCCGGCTCGCCGCCGGCACACCGCTTTCGACCGCGCTCATCCTGGGCGGCGTCGGGCGCGGCGGGCAGGTGCGGCGGATGGCGCGCGGGGTCGACCTCGTCATCGGCACCCCGGGCCGGGTATGCGATCTGATGAGCACCGGCGAACTCCGCCTCGGCGGCGTTTCCCACTTCGTGCTCGACGAGGCGGACCGCATGCTCGACCTCGGCTTCATCCGCGACATCCGCCGGGTGATCGCGGCGCTGCCAGCGGCGCGGCAGTCCATGCTGTTTTCCGCCACCATGCCGATCGAGGTCGGCGGGCTGGCGGAATCGCTCCTGCGCGAGCCGGTACGGGTGGAGGTGGCGGCGGCGGCGCCGACCCCGCTCGCCATCACCCAGCAGGTGCACCACGTGCGCGCCGGCGGTAAGCGGGCGCTGCTCGCGGACATGCTGCGCGATGTCGAGATGCGCCGGGTGATCGTGTTCACCCGCACCAAGCGGGCGGCGGACCGGCTGGCCGAGGAGCTCGATGCGGAGGGGTTCGCGGCCGAGTGCATGCACGGCAACATGAGCCAGAACGCGCGCCAGCGGGCGCTGGAAGGGTTCCGCGGCGGGCGGGCGCGGGTGCTGGTCGCGACCGACCTCGCCGCGCGCGGGCTCGATGTCGCCGGGGTGACCCATGTGGTGAACTACGACCTGCCCAACGAGCCGGAGAGCTATGTGCATCGCATCGGGCGCACCGCGCGGGCGGGGGCGAGCGGGGTCGCGATCGCCTTCTGCGACGCGTCCGAGCGCGGCTTCCTGCGCGCGATCGAGCGGCTGACCGGAGTGCGGCTCGCCATCGTCGGCGGGGCCGACTGGCTCGCCGCCAGCGCCGAGGAGAAGCCGCGCGCGCCGGGCGGGCGGGGCGCACCGCACGGCGGACGCACCCAGCGCGAGGGTAGCGGGCGCCAGGGTAGCGGGCGCCAAAGCAGCGGGCGCCAGGGCAGCGGGGGCCGTCGGGCGGCCTGAGACACAAGGCGCCGCGGGGTCCGCGGGCCCTGAGGCCCCGGCCGTCCCGCCTGCCTGCACTCCCTGCCTGCGTCCCTGCCTACTCCCCGATCGAAAGCAGCGCCCCGCGCACCCGCGCGGCCTGGAACTGGCGGGCGAACAGCCAGATCGCGCCCGCCATCCAGACCAGGTTGAGCCCGCCGGCCCAGGCCAGCTCTCCCCAGGCGAAGAAATGGTGGAGAAGGGCCGCGCGCATGCCCTCGAACACATGGGCCGAGGGCAGCGCCAGCGCCACCGGCTGGAGCCAGCCGGGCAGCACCGAGACCGGGTAGAACACCGCCGAGAGCGGCGTGAGGCCGAACAGCACCGACCAGGCCAGCGCCTCCGCGCCAGCGCCGTGGCGGAGGATGAGCGAGACCACGGCGAGCGCCACCCACCAGCCCATCAGCACCAGATTGGCGAAGAAGAACACCAGCACCGGTCCCATGGCGAGAATGTTGAAGGCGTAGAGGAACCAGGCGAGCACCGCCGCCGCCCCGACGCCGATGAGCATGCGTGCCATCGCCACGCCCAGCAGGGCGGCGACCAGTTCGGCGGGGCGCAGCGGGCTGACGAAGACGTGGCCGAGGTTGCGCGACCAGATCTCCTCGAGAAAGCTGACCGCGACGCCCATCTGGCTGCGCAGCGCCACCTCCCACAGCAGTACGCCGGCGAGCAGGAGGCCCGCCGAGACGCCGGCCACACCGTGCATGCGCGCGCTCAGGAAGGAGGCGGTGAAGCCCCAGATCGACATCTGCAGGATCGGCCAGTAGCAGAGCTCGACCAGGCGCGGCCAGGAGCCGCGATAGAGCGCGAGATGGCGATAGAGCAGGCCCCAGACCCGGCGCAGCGCGGCGCGGTTGATGGGCTGGCGCACGGCGCGGCTCACGGCGCCGGGGTTTCGGCGGCCGCGGGTGCCAAGGCGGCGCGGCGATTGCGGGCGATGTCGAGAAAGACCTCCTCGAGATCCTGCCGCCCGTAGCGGGCGATCAGCGCGGCCGGCGATTCGCGGTCGACGATGCGTCCCTGCTTCATCATCAGCACCAGATCGCACAGCCGCTCGACCTCGGCCATGTTGTGGGAGGCGAGCAGCATGGTGGCGCCGCTCGCGGCGCGATAGCGTTCGAGCCAGGAGCGGACGAAATCGCCCATGTCGGGGTCGAGGCTCGCGGTGGGCTCGTCGAGCAGCAGCAGGCGCGGGCGGTTGATGAGCGCCTTGGCGAGCGCCACCCGGGTCTTCTGCCCGGCCGAAAGCTCCCCCGCGCGGCGGCGGAGAAGCGCGGTGAGGTCGAGTTCGGCGGCGAGGTCGCGGATGCGGGTCTCCAGCCGCGGCACGTCGTAGAGATGGCCATAGACGCGGAGATTTTCAGCGACCGTCAGCCGCGCCGGCAGCGCCACATAGGGCGAGGAGAAGTTCATCACCGCGAGGGCGGCGAAGCGGTCACGCGCCATGTCGTGGCCGAGGATGTGGATGCGCCCGGCGGTGGGGACGAGCAGGCCGAGGAGCATGGCGATGGTGGTGGTCTTGCCGGCGCCGTTGCCGCCGAGCAGGCCGACGGTGGCACCGGCGGGAACGGTGAAGGAGATTGCGTCCACCGCCAGCGTGCTGCCATAGCGCTTGGTGAGACCCTCGGCCCGGATCGCTTCCATGGGCCGAGGGAGTAGGGCAGAGCGGAGCAGGCGTCAAAAGCGGGGCCCCGGGCGGCGGGGGCACCACCGCCCGGGCTTCGCGAGGGTCTGGCGCGGGCGCGCGGCGCGGGCGCCGGTTCAGGCGGCGGCGGGCACGGTGCGGCGGACGAAGTAGCTCGCGTCGCGCGACTGGCGGAGGAGCGCGGGGACGATTTCACGATAGGCGGCGAGCACGCTCGGGTAGGGGGCGGGCATCCACGGCTTGACCGCCTGGTGCAGCGCGGGCAGCGCGTAGTAGGGCACGGTGGGGAACATGTGGTGCTCGATGTGGTAGTTCATGTTCATGTAGAGGAAGCGCCACACCGGGTTCATGTAGACGGTGCGGGTGTTCAGCCGATGGTCGCGCACGTT
Source organism: Acetobacteraceae bacterium (assembly GCA_027326105.1). Taxonomy (GTDB): domain Bacteria; phylum Pseudomonadota; class Alphaproteobacteria; order Acetobacterales; family Acetobacteraceae; genus DAHWFB01. The sequence continues at coordinate 9,467 of DAHWFB010000129.1, read as the reverse complement.
CTCGGCGAGGCCGGCGTGCTGGGTGAGCCCGCAAAGCTGGTGGTGCCAGCCGGCGTAGAAGCGGGGCGTGGCGATGAACATCATCGGCAGGAAGCTGCCGATGGCGAAGGACCAGACGGCGAAGCCGCCGATGATCGCGACATAGGCGCGGCTCGACCAGATCATCTTGCCGCGCTCGCTCTGGGGCACGAAGGAGGCGACGTCGGGCGAGATGATGCCGAGCGCGTGGCGGCCGATGCGCAGAAGCTCGGGCGGGCCGCTGACCAGATAGAAGAAGTCGAGCACGATCTTCACGAGATCGGCGGGGCGGGTGACCTGGATCTCGGGGTCGGCGTCGGTGATGATGGTGTGGGTGTGGTGGCGGGTGTGGCTCCAGCGCCAGAGCACCGCCTCGCGCAGCGTCATGAAGGAGGAGATCTGGTAGAAGAGTTCGTTGAGCCAGGGGGTGCGGAAGACGGTGCCGTGGCCGCATTCGTGCCAGCGCGCATCCGACGAGGAATAGAGCGTGCCGTAGACGAAGAACGCCGGCACCGCCCACCAGGTCCCCCAGGTCAGCACGCCGAGCGAACCGCTGGCGAGGAGCAGGGCGATCCACAGCCCGAAGTTGGCGAGCGCGGGCCCGTCCCGCCGCTGCATGAACGCGCGCAGTTCCTTGCGCGGCAGCGGTGCGGCGTACCAGCGCTCGTTGACGCGGTCCTGGAAGGAGGCGTCGGCGATGCCGGCGGGCGGCGGGGCGGCATCGGGAATGTGATGGTCGGGCATGGATTCTCCTCCGGCGGCTTCGATTTGACCCATCCTACGCCTGCCGGTGCCGGGGAAGGAGCGGGACAGTTGAGGGGATTCCGTCAGTCCCTCCCCGCCCTACCAGCGCAGCGTGCGCAGCACATCGGTCTGCCCGACGACGATCTCGCCGAGCGCGCGGTGGCTGGCGTCGGCGAAATAGATCGGCACCGTGGCCGCGGCGCCGCTGCCGTGATCGACCGTCACGTACACGACGTAGCTGGGAAAGCGGCGCACGGTGATCAGGCCATGGACCAGGCCGGCGGTCCCGCCGAGGCCGATCGGCGCCGGAAAGACCGCGGCGGCGATATCGAGGCTGAGCAGCCGGCTGGCGCCGTAGCGGGCCCTGGTCATCAGGGGCAGTGCCGAGCCGCGCTGGAAGCGGAGGACGAGGTCCCATTCGAGTTGCGGGGTCAGCGCCCCGGCCACGCCGGCGCCGACCGCGCCGAGGGTGCGCGCGCCCACGGCGACCGGAACCGGATCCTCGGCCGCCCCCTGGAGCCGCGCCTCATACCAACCGTCCGACGGCTTCCAGGCGACGCTGGCGGCGGACTTCCGCACCAGGGCGGTGAGCGCGTGGCAGACCCTGCCGCCGGCGGAGCGGCGGGCGGTGAGTACGGTGGTGGTTCCCGCCACCACGCCGGAACTGGCGCCGACCAAGGGCGGGTCCGCGAAACGGGGAACGCGGAACGCGAACGACTGGCGGGCGCGAAAGGTCCGGCCCGCCCAGCCGGCCGGGCTGGCCGGGGGGACGGTGAAATCGTCACCGCCGAAGCAGGGTCCGCAAGCGCCCGGTCCCCACCGGCCGACGCCGCCCGGCAGCAGGCTGATCGGGTTGGGCACCTCCGCCTGGGGAATCCAGGCGAATACCTCCAGCGTGAACACCTCCATCACTCCCTCCCCCAGCGGAAGCGCGGGCCCACCGGCCGGTGAGCGGGCGACCGGGCCGGACCGCGCGCTGGCTCTCCCCCGCTCATTTCTAGCTCATAACGATACCCGCACCCCGCGGCGCGCGCAATTCCTTGCCGCTCGGCCGGGCCGGGGGACCTCAGCGGGTGCGCGTGATCTTGTGGAGGTGGCGCGGATGGTCGGGATCGAGGCCGCGGGCGCCGGCGATCCGCGCGGCGAGGCGGTAGAAGCAGGCGAGTGCGGCCAGCGGGTCGAGCGCCGGATGGCCGGTTTCGGGAATGGTGAGGGCGCGCTCCGCGCACTCGGCCGGGGCGGCGAGCAGGACGGTCGCCCCGCTGGCACGCATTTCCGCCGCCGCGGCGAGAATGGAGGCGAGCGCCGGGCCGCGGGTGGCGAACACCAGCACCGGATAGCCGGGGCCGAGCAGGGCCATCGGACCGTGGCGCACCTCGGCGGCGCTGATCGCCTCCGCGTGCAGGCCGGCGGTCTCCTTCAGCTTGAGCGCCGCCTCCTGTGCGATGGGCTGGGAGAGGCCACGCCCGACCACCATCATGCGTTCCGCGGCGGCGAGCGGGGCGACCGCCGCCGACCAGTCCGCCGCGGCGGCGGCGGAGAGCGCTTCGGGCAGGGCGGCGAGGGCGGCGGACAGCGCCGCATCCCCCGCCCATTCGGCGACCAGCAGGGCGGCGGCGGCGAGGCTCGCGAGCATGCTCTTGGTGGCGGCGACGGCGCGCTCCTGCCCCGCTTGCAGCCCGAAGCACCAGGCGGCGGCGCGGCCGAGGGGGGCCGCGGTGTCGTTGACCAGCGCCACCGTTTCCGCCCCCGCCGCCCGGCAGGCGATGAGGGTTTCGACCAGATCGGGGCTCTGGCCGGACTGGGAGATGGCCACCGCGAGCGCCCCGCGCATGGCGAGCGGCGCGGCGTGGAGGGTGATGAGGGACAGCGGCAGCGAAGCGGTGACCCGCCCGAGCCGCGCGGTGGTGAGATAGCCGAGATAGCTCGCGGCATGATCGGAACTGCCGCGGGCGACGGTGGCGAGGAAGGCGGGCGGAAAGGCCGCGAGCCGGCGGCCGAGGAAGCGCCAGCGCTCGGGTTCGGCCGCGAGCAGCCGGGCGATCGCCGCCGGCGCCTCGGCGGCTTCCGTTTCCATCAGCGAGGGCATCAGGGGCTCCTTCCGCTCAGCCGCGCCGCAGTTCCGCGACGAAATCGAAATAGTCCGCCCGGCACCAGGTCTGGGTCAGTTCCGCGGGAGTGCGCGCCGCGAGATAGCCGAGGCGGGTGATGAGCAGCAGCGCGGCGCCACGGCGGATGCCGAGCAGTCCCGCCTGCTCGGCGCTGGCGTTGACGGCGCAGATCTGCTGTAGCGCGCTGGTGACCGGCGTGCCACGGGCTTCGAGGAAGCCGTAGAGCGAATCCTGCACCGCCCGCGGATCGGGGACGAGGGTGGCGGGAAGGGTCGCGAGTTCGAGCGCCATCGGCGTCGCGTCGGCCAGGCGAACCCGCTTGAGGCGGGCCACCTGGTCGGCGACGGAGAGCCCGAGCTTGACCACTTCCTCGGGGCTGGGCCGGGCGATTTCGCGCACCAGCCAGCGCGAGGAGGGGACGAAGCCGCGGCTTTCGAGATCCTCGGAGAAGCTGGTCAGCCGCGAGAGCGGCGGCTGCACGCGCCGGGCGATGAAGGTGCCCGAGCCCTGGGCGCGGCGCACCAGCCCCTGCGCGATCAGCACCGCCACCGCCTTGCGCGCGGTGACGCGGGAAATGCCGAGTTCGGCGCAGAGGGTACGCTCGGACGGCAGCGCCTCGTGGGGCTGGAAGATGCCGGCCTCGATCGCCTCCGCCAGCTTGTGGCTGAGCTGGAGGTAGAGCGGTGTCGTTCCGCCCCCGTCGAGACCGAGGTGCCGGGCGAGTTCCATGCTCAGTTCAGACGCCGCCCGTCCGCCGCGTCGAACACGTGGGCGTGGGCGGCAGGCAGCGACACCATCACCCGCGAGCCCGGTCCGAACGGCAGCCGTTGGTGGGAGGCGGCGCAGATCCGGGCCTCGCCGAGGCGGGCGTAGAGATGGGTTTCCGCGCCGGTGGGCTCGACCAGCTCGACCTCCGCCGCCTGCGCGCCCGGCCCCTCGCCGAGCACGACATGCTCCGGGCGGACGCCGAGCACGATCCGCCGGCCCGCCGGAAGATCGAGCACGGGCAGCGCCAGCCGCAGACCGTCGGCGCCGAGCAGCGCGGCGCCGTCGCCCTCGCGCACGAACGTGCCGGAGACAAAACTCATCGCCGGCGAGCCGAGAAAGCCGGCGACGAAGAGATTGCCGGGGCGATCGTAGAGGGCGAGCGGGGAGCCCACCTGTTCGATGCGGCCGGCGTTCATCACCGCGATGCGATCGGCCATCGTCATCGCCTCGATCTGGTCGTGGGTGACGTAGAGCACGGTGTTGCGCAGACGCTGGTGCAGCGCCTTGATCTCGGCGCGCATCTGCACGCGCAGTTTGGCGTCGAGGTTCGAGAGCGGCTCGTCGAACAGGATCAGCGCGGGCTCGCGCACCACCGCGCGGCCCATCGCGACCCGCTGGCGCTGCCCGCCCGAGAGCGCGCGCGGCAGCCGATCGAGATAGGGGCCGAGGTTGAGCATCTCCGCCGCGCGGGTGATGCGCGGGCGGAAGTGGCCCTCCTTCTCGCCGCGCAGGCGCGGGCCGAAGGCGATGTTCTCGAACACCGAGAGATGGGGATAGAGGGCGTAGCTCTGGAACACCATGGCGATGTTGCGCCGCTGCGGCGGCAGCGCATCGGCGCGGGTGCCGCCGATGTAGAGCGCGCCGCTGGAAATCTCCTCCAGCCCCGCGATCATGCGCATCAGCGTGCTCTTGCCGCAGCCGGAGGGGCCGACGAGGACGACGAATTCGCCATCCGCCAGCGTGAGATCGACATCCTGGACGACGGCGAGCGCACCGAACCGCTTGCCGACCGCATCGAGACGCACTTCCGCCATGCCGCCCGGGCCTCCTCTCGCCCACCCGGAGCCTAGGCCGGACCCGCCGCCGATGCAATACCATTTTCCTACCAGCTAGCGACGGGCCGCAGCTCCCTGCGATGGGTCGCAGCGGAAACCCCCTTGTTGCAGCGCACACTTTGCGAGCCCAAGAAAACCGCCTCCCGCTCGCGAAGAGTGCTGGACAGAAACTGTAAGACAAGTATAGAACCACTTGTCGGCGGCCGCGACCCCCCGCGCAGGGGCGGAAGCAGGCGGCCGGGATGGTGTCTCGTTCGACAACCCCGGGAGAGGAACATGCGAATTCTTGCCCTGCCCCCTGAAGCGCCGCCCATGCTGCGGCGCCTGACCTCCGGCCTGCGCCGTGCCGCCCTCGGGGCCGGCGCGCTGGGCGTGGCGGCCTTCGCGCCGCAGATCGCGCGCGCCGCGACCGTGCATGTCACCGTCGCCTACTACAGCGCCGCCACCGGCCCCTATTTCAAGCAGATGGCCGCGGCGTTCGAGAAGACCCATCCCGGCACCACCATCAAGATCGACGTGGTGAACTGGAACAATCTCCAGCAGGTGCTGCAGACCGACGTCTCCGGCGGGGTCCCGCCCGACATCTCCATCATCGGCACGCGCTGGCTGCTTTCCTTCGTCAAGGACGGCATCGCCGAGCCGCTCGATTCCTTCATGACGCCGGCCTTCCGCAACCGCTTCATCCCGGTCTTCCTCAAGCCCGGCGAGATCGGCGGCAAGGTCTACGGGCTGCCCATCGCCGCTTCCGCGCGCGCGCTGTTCTACAACAAGACCCTGCTCACCAAGGCGGGCTTCCCCAACGGGCCGAAGACCTGGAACGACGTCATCGCCGCCGCCAAGAAGATCAAGGCGATGGGTGCCTACGGCTTCGGCCTCCAGGGCAAGGAGATCGAGACCGACGTCTACTGGTACTACGCGCTGTGGAGCTATGGCGGCCATCTGATGGGCGCGAACGGCAAGGTCGCCTTCGACAGTGCCGCCGGCGTCAAGGCGCTCACCCTCTACAAGACGATGGTGGACCAGGGGCTCACCGAGCCGGGGGTGACCAACTACACGCGCGAGGACCTGCAGAATCTCTTCAAGCAGGGCCGCCTCGGCATGGTCATCACCGCGCCCTTCCTGATCGGGCAGATCGCCAAGGAAGCGCCCAAGCTCGCCTACGGAATCGTGCCGGTGCCGACGGGCACGGTGCAGTCCACCTACGCGGTGACCGATTCGATCGTCATGTTCAAGGCCTCGAAGGTCAAGAAACAGGCCTGGCAGTTCCTCGACTTCCTCTTCACCAAGGACAACCGGGTGCTGTTCAACAAGAACGAGGGCTTTCTGCCGACCACGCGGGCGGTGGCGGCCGATCCCTACTTTCAGGACAACAAGCAGCTTCAGGTGTTCGTCAACCTGCTGCCCAAGGCGCATTTCGCGCCGGTGATCCGCGGCTGGGAGAACGTCGCCAAGGCGGTGATCGACGCGGTGCAGTCGGTCTATCTCGGCAAGGCGCAGCCGGCGGCGGCGCTCAAGACCGCGGCGACCTCGGCCGATCGCGCGCTGGCCCAGTAGAGCACCGCCCGCGCGGGTGAACCCCAGGCCCACCGGCCTCATGCCGGTGGGCCCCCTGCCCTGTCTCCGGGAATGCCGCCGATGACCGCTTCCGCACGCCGCGCCTTCGCGCCCCGGATGCTGATCGCGCCGAGCTTCGTCCTCGCGCTCTTCATCATCGCCTACCCGTTCTTCGACATCGCGCGCATGTCCGTCTATCACGTCTCGCGCTTCGGCATCCTCGGCGGCTTCGCCGGGCTCGCGAATTTCCGCCGCATCTTCGCCGACCCGGTCTTCATCGCGACGGTGTGGCGGACGCTGGTCTGGACCGGCGCCGTGGTCAGCGGCACCATCCTGGTCTCGCTTCCGGTCTCCCTCGTGCTCAACGAGAATTTTCACGGCCAGGGCCTGGCGCGGACGCTGGTCATGCTGCCCTGGTCGGTCTCGCTGACGATGAGCGCGATCGTCTGGCTGTGGTCGTTCGACGCCAACCACGGCATGATCAACGCCACCCTCCAGAGCATCGGCGTGCTGCGCCAGCCGGTGCAATGGATGGCGCGGGCGAGCACCGCATTTCCGATCGAGATCCTGGTCGGCATCCTGGTCTCGGTTCCCTTCGTCGTCACCATCTTTCTCGGCGGGCTCTCCTCCATCCCGTCCGACATCTACGAGGCCGCCCGCATCGACGGCGCCGGGCGCGTGCAGCAGTTCTGGCGGCTGACGCTGCCGCTGCTGCGCCCGTTCATCAGTCTCGCGGTGGTGCTCAACGTGATCTACGTGTTCAACTCCTTCCCCATCATCTGGGTGATGACCCAGGGCGGCCCGGCGGAGGGGACGCAGATTCTCGTGACCTACCTTTATGAATTGGCGTTCCGCCTGGGCCGCCCCGGAGAGGCGGCGGCGGTCTCTCTCGCCATGCTCGCGATCCTGATGGTCTTCACCACCATCTATGTGCGCATGCAGATGCGGAGCGCGGAGCCATGAACGAACGCAACTGGCGCAAGAGCCTGCTCTGCTGGCTGGTGCTGTCGCCCTTGATCCTGACCACGCTCTTCCCCTTCGCGGTGATGATCTCGACGGCGCTGAAGCCAGCGGCGGATGTGCTGGCCTATCCGCCGCGCTGGCTGCCTTCGCGGTTCGACTGGGGCAATTTCGTCGCCATGTGGAAGGCCGCGAATTTCGGTGTGGCGCTGCTGAACAGCCTGATCGTCAGCCTCGGCTCGACCGCGCTCGCGATCCTGGTTTCGGTTCCCGCGGCCTACGCGCTGGCCCGACACTCCTTCGTGGGGCGCGGATTCTACCGGCAGTTCCTGCTGTTCACCCAGATGCTCTCGCCCATCCTGCTGGTCATCGGCCTGTTCCGCCTCGCCGCCTCCATCCCCTGGGGAAACGGCACGCTGGTGAACACCCGCATCGGGCTGATCGTTCCCTATGCCGCCTTCCAGATCGCCTTCGCGGTGTGGATGCTGTCCTCCTATTTCGCCACCATCCCGCGCGACCTCGAGGAGGCGGCCTGGCTCGAAGGCTGCGGCAAGGTGCGGGCGGTGCTGCGCGTGTTCCTTCCGCTCGCCCTGCCGGCGATGGCGGTGACGGCGATCTTCACCTTCATCAACGGCTGGAACGAGTTCGCGGTGGCGCTGACCATGCTGCGCAGCCCCTCCAAGCGCACGCTCACCGTGCAGGTGGTCAATCTGGTGGCGGGGCGCTACTCGATCGAATGGAACCAGGTGATGGCGGCGACGCTGGCGGCGACGCTGCCGGTCGCCGCCCTGTTCGCCTGGCTGCAGCGCTATCTGGTCAAGGGGCTGGCGCTGGGGGCGGTGAAGTAGCGGGGCGATGAAGTGGCGGGGCGATGAAGTGGCGTCCAGCCTTCCAGAAACTTGACTTTCGGGTCGAATTTTCCGATACCGGCGGCCGGTGGGGCCGGGCGCGGACGCAGGCGCCGGCCTCCGGCCATCGGGGCCCTCTATCCTCCTCTGCCGACGGGATTGGATCTTCCTCTTTGAGCGAGTCGACTTCCGCCCCCTCCGCCGCGGTGCTGGCGGGCGATGACGCCGCGGAGCCGGCGAACGAAATCGGCTTCGCCGATCTCGGGCTGTCCGAGCCGGTGCTGCGCGCCGTCGCGGAAAAGGGCTACCGGGTCCCCACCCCGATCCAGGCCCAGGCCATCCCGGCCGTGCTCAGCGGGCGCGACGTGCTCGGCTGTGCCCAGACCGGAACCGGCAAGACCGCGGGCTTCACCCTCCCCATGCTCGACATCCTCTCGGGCTCGCGCGCCCGCGCCCGCATGCCGCGCAGCCTGATCCTCGAGCCCACCCGCGAACTCGCGCTCCAGGTATCCGAGAATTTCGTCGCCTACGGCAAGCATCTCAAGCTCAACCACGCGCTCCTCATCGGCGGGGAGAGCCTGAACGACCAGCGTGACGCGCTGATGCGCGGCGTCGATGTGCTGATCGCGACCCCGGGGCGGCTGATCGACCTCTTCGAGCGCGGCGGACTGCTGCTCACCGATGTGCGCGTGCTCGTCATCGACGAGGCGGACCGCATGCTCGACATGGGATTCATCCCCGATGTCGAGCGTATCGTCGGGCTGCTACCGCGCAACCGGCAGACACTGTTCTTCAGCGCCACGCTCGCTCCCGAGATCCGCCGGCTCGCCGACGCCTTCCTCGACAACCCGAAGACGATCACGGTGAGCCCTTCTGCCACCGTCGCCACCACCATCATCACCGGCCTCGCCCTGGTCGCGACCCACGACAAGCGCGAGGCGCTGCGGCGGCTGTTGCGCACCGAGGACGTGCAGAACGCGCTCATCTTCTGCAACCGCAAGCGCGATGTCGATGTCCTGTTCCGCTCGCTGACCAGGCACAAGCTCGCCGCCGGCGCGCTGCACGGGGACATGTCCCAGCCGGCGCGCTTCGCGACGCTCGAGCGCTTCCGGTCCGGCGAGATCCGGCTTCTGGTGTGCAGCGATGTCGCGGCGCGCGGGCTCGACATCGGCGGGCTCTCGCATGTCTTCAATTTCGACGTGCCCCACCATGCGGAGGACTACGTCCATCGCATCGGCCGCACCGGCCGCGCGGGACGCGAGGGCCACGCCTTCACGCTCGCCACACCGGAGGACAGGCTCGCGGTCGAGGCGATCGAGAAGCTGACCGGCCAGGTGATCCCGCGCATGCAGGTCGAGGGTCTCGATCCCGTCCAGTGGGCGGAGGAGAGCGGCGCCGGCCGGGGCCGT
>DAHWFB010000128.1 GCA_027326105.1 Acetobacteraceae bacterium | reverse complement strand
GAGGCGAGGATCAGGCGCACCTCCTCGGCGACGAAGGAGAACAGGTTGATCACCTTCTCCGGCGTGCCGGTGAATTTCCCGCGCAGTTTCTCGTCCTGCGTGGTCACCCCGACCGGGCAGGTGTTGGAATGGCACTGGCGCACCATGATGCAGCCCATGGCGACGAGCGAGGCGGTGCCGATGCCGAACTCCTCCGCGCCGAGCATCGCCGCGACCACCACGTCGCGCCCGGTCTTGATGCCGCCATCGGTGCGCAGCCGGATGCGGTGGCGCAGCCGGTTGAGCATCAGCACCTGGTGGGTCTCCGACAAGCCCATTTCCCAGGGCAGGCCGGCATATTTGATGGAGGACTGCGGCGAGGCACCGGTTCCGCCGGAGTGGCCGGAGATCAGGATCGCATCCGCCTTCGCCTTCGCGACGCCGGCGGCGATGGTGCCGATCCCCGAGCGCGCGACCAGCTTCACGCACACCGTCGCATCCGGATTGATCTGTTTGAGGTCGAAGATGAGCTGCGCGAGATCCTCGATCGAGTAGATGTCGTGGTGCGGCGGCGGGCTGATCAGCATCACCCCCGGTGTCGAATGGCGGAGCTTGGCGATCAGCCCGGTCACCTTGAAGCCCGGCAACTGCCCGCCCTCGCCGGGCTTCGCCCCTTGCGCGATCTTGATCTCGATCTCGCGGCAGTTGTTGAGATACTCGGCGGTGACGCCGAAGCGGCCCGAGGCGATCTGCTTGATCGCGGAGGAGGCGTTGTCCCCGTTCGCGCGCGGCTTGGCGCGCGACGGATCCTCGCCACCCTCGCCGGAATCGGAGCGCGCACCGATGCGGTTCATCGCGATCGACAGCGTCTCGTGCGCCTCCGGCGACAGGGCACCGAGCGAGATCCCCGGCGCGATCAGCCGCTTGCGGATGGCGGTGATGCTTTCCACCTCATCGACCGGCACCGGGCGCCGCCCCTCGGTGCGGAAGTCGAGCAGATCGCGCAGCGCCACCGGCGGCAGCTTGCGCACCGCGTCGGCATAGCGGCGGTAGGTGGCGAAGGAATCGCTCGCCACCGCGCTCTGCAACAGGTGGATCACGCCGCCCTCGAAGGCGTGCGCTTCGCCCGAGCGGCGCAGCCGGTAGAGCCCGCCCACCGGCAGCGTGACCGCCGCCGAACTCCAGGCGTTGCGGTGGAGTGCGAGGCTGGTGCGGGCGATTCCCGAAAGCCCGATGCCCGAGATGCGGGACTGCATGCCGGGGAAGAACTCCGCGACGAGGGAGCGCGAAAGCCCGATCGCCTCGAAATTGTAGCCGCCGCGATAGGAGGAGATCACGCTGATGCCCATCTTGGACATCACCTTGAGCAGCCCCTTGTCCACCGCCTTCTTGTAGCGGCCCACCGCCTCCTTCAGGCTCAGCTTGCCGAACAGCCCGCGCCGGTGCCGATCGGCGATCGACTCCTGGGCGAGATAGGCGTTGATGGTGGTGGCGCCGACACCGATGAGCACCGCGAAGCCGTGCACGTCGAAACACTCCGCCACCCGTACGTTGAGGCTGGTGAAGGTGCGCAGGGACTGGCGCACCAGGTGGGTATGCACGCCGGCGGTGGCGAGGATCATCGGAATCGGCGCGCGCTCCGGCCCCTGCGCCTCATCGGTGAGGATGACGTGCACGCCGCCCGCCCGCACCCCATCCTCCGCCTCGCGGCGGATGCGGTCGAGTGCTGCGCGCAGGCCGGCTTCGCCGTCGGTCGCGGGGAAGGTGCAATCGACCACGCAGGCGCTGGCTGCCATGTGCGCGCGCATCGCCGCGAACTCGGCGTTCGAGAGCACCGGGCTTTCGAGCTGGAGAAGATCGAACTGGCTCTGATCCTCGTCGAGCACGTTGCCGAGATTGCCGAGCCGCGTCTTCAGCGTCATCACCCGGCTCTCGCGCAGCGAATCGATCGCCGGGTTGGTGACCTGGCTGAACATCTGGCGGAAATAGTGCTGCAAGCCGCGGTAGCGTTCGGACAGCACGGCGAGCGGCGTGTCGTCGCCCATGCTGCCGGTGGCCTCGCCCGCGTCCTCGACCATCGGGTGGAGGATGAGTTCGAGCTCCTCGAGCGTGACCCCGGCGGCGAGCTGGCGGCGGCGCAATTCCTCGCCCTCGAGCAGGACCGGCTCGGGCGCATCGGTCTTGACGATGTGGTCGATCACCGCGATCCGCCGTGCCCATTCGCCGAACGGCTGGCGGGCGGCGAGCAGATCCTTGAGCTCGCCGTCATGGTAGAAGCGCGCCGCGTCGAGATCGACGCCGATCATCGAGCCCGGGCCGACGCGGCCCTTCTCCAGCACGTCATGGTCGTCGAGCTTGACCATCCCGGTCTCGGAGCCGACGATGAGCAGGTGGTGGCGGGTGATGGTGTAGCGCAGCGGGCGCAGCCCGTTGCGGTCGAGGCCCGCGATCACCCAGCGCCCGTCGGTCGCGGCGATCGCCGCCGGTCCGTCCCACGGCTCCATCACCGCGTTGCAATAGAGAAAAAGATCGCGATGGGCCTGCGGAATCGTCCCCTCCGGGCCGAAGGCGGGGGGAATGAGCATGGTCTTGGCCATCGGCGCGTCGCGTCCCGCGCGCACCAGCAGTTCGAAGACATTGTCGAGCACGGCGGTATCGGATCCGCCTGCCTGCACCACCGGCTTGACATCCTCGACGAAGGCGCCGAGTGCGCCGGAGGCGAGCCGCGTCTCGTGGCTCTTCATCCAGTTCATGTTGCCGCTGACGGTGTTGATCTCCCCGTTGTGGGCGAGCATCCGGAACGGCTGCGCCAGCCGCCAGGTGGGGAAGGTGTTGGTCGAATAGCGCTGGTGGTAGATCGCGAAGCGCGAGACGAAGCGGGGATCGAGCAGATCGGGATAGAACTCCGCAAGGCTCTCGGCCAGGAACATCCCCTTGTAGATGATCGAGCGGGTGGAGAGCGAGCAGATGTAGAGTTCGGGAATCTGCGCCGCGATCGCCTCCTTCTCGATGCGCCGGCGGATGACGTAGAGGTCGCGCTCGAAGGATTCGTCGTCCGCCTCGCGCGCGTTCCAGATCATGATCTGCTCGATCTCGGGCCGGGTCGCGTTGGCCTTCTCGCCGATGCAGCCGACGTTGATCGGCACCTGCCGCCAGCCGTAGATCTGGTGGCCGAAGCGGAGAATCTCGGTCTCCACGATCTGCCGGCAGCGCTCCTGTGCCGAAAGATCGGTCTTGGGCAGGAACACCATGCCCACCGCGATCGCGCCGGGGCGCAGCTTGTCGCCCCCGCGCTCGACCGCCTCGGCGAAGAAATCCTGGGGAATTTCCACGTGGATTCCGGCGCCGTCGCCGGTCTTGCCGTCGGCGTCCACGGCGCCGCGGTGCCACACCGCCTTGAGCGCGTCGATGCCGGCCTGCACCACCTCGCGTCGCTTGCGCCCGTCGAGGGCCGCGATCAGCCCGACCCCGCAGGAATCGTGCTCGTCCTCAGCGCGATAGACCGCGGCCAGGCGGGAGCGGTTCTCGTGCCAGGCGGCGACGAAGGCGTCAACGGGTTCCGGTGTCATCGCGATCACTCCGCAGCCAGGGGAAGGGCGCGGGCGGAAAGCCAGGCGTGCATGGCGGCCGCCGCGTCCCGCCCGTCACGGATGCCCCATACGACGAGGCTCGCCCCGCGCACGATGTCGCCGGCGGCGAACACGCCCGGCAGCGCCGTCATCAGGGTGCGATGGTTGACCTTGATCGTCCCCCAGCGCGAAACCTCGAGCGCGGGTTCGCCGAACGCGCCGGGCAGATCCTCGGGGTCGAAGCCGAGCGCCTTGATGACGAGATCGGCCGGCACCGTGAAGCCGCTGCCCGCGATCGGCTCGACCGACTGCCGCCCCGAAGCGTCGGGCAGGCCGAGATGCATCCGCGCCGCCCGCACCGCCCGCACCCGCTCCTCGCCGAGGAACGCCTCCGGTGCGCACAGCCAGACGAACTCCACCCCTTCCTCCTCGGCGTTCTTCACCTCGCGCATCGAGCCCGGCATGTTGGCGCGGTCCCGCCGATAGAGGCATTGCACCGAAACCGCGCCCTGGCGCACCGCGGTGCGCACGCAGTCCATCGCGGTATCGCCGCCGCCGATCACCACCACCCGCTTGCCGCGCGCATCGAGCACGCCGCTGTCGAACTCCGTCACCTCGTCGCCGAGCCCCTTGCGGTTGGAGGCGATCAGATAGTCGAGCGCGGGCACGATCCCGGGCAGCCCGACGCCCGGTCCGCCGAGATCGCGCGCCTTGTACACTCCGGTCGCGATCAGCAGGGCGTCGTGGCGGGCGCGCAGCGTGGAAAACGCCAGCCCGTCGCCCACCGCGGCGCCGAGATGGAAGCGCACTCCCTGCGCCACCAGCAGCGCGGTGCGCCGGCGCACCACTTCCTTTTCCAGCTTGAAGCCGGGAATGCCGTAGATCAGCAGGCCGCCGGCGCGGTCGTGGCGGTCATAGACATCGACGCGATAGCCCTCGGCGCGCAACTGCTCCGCCGCCGCCAGACCCGCCGGGCCGGCGCCGATGATGCCGACCGACGCGCCGCGCTCCTGGCGCGGCAGCCGCGGCTTCACCCAGCCTTGTTCCCAGGCGGTATCGGTGATGAACCGCTCCACCGCGCCGATGGTGACGCTGCCGTGGCCCTTCTCGATCACGCAGTTGCCTTCGCACAGCCGGTCCTGGGGGCAGATGCGGCCGCAGATCTCGGGGAAATTGTTGGTCGCCTGGCTGACCTCGTAGGCCTCCTGCAAGCGTCCCTCGGTGGTCAGCTTCAGCCAGTCGGGGATGTTGTTCTGCACCGGGCAGTGGATCTGACAGAACGGCACGCCGCACTGGCTGCACCGGCTGGCCTGGCGGGCGGCGGCGTCGGTCGCGAAGAGATCATAGATCTCGTTGAAATCGCGCCGCCGCTCGGCGACCGCCCGCCGCTCCGGCGTGGCCTGGGCAAGGCGGACGAATTGCAGCATGCGCTCCGGCATGGCGGGCTCCCCTGGGACGATCGGGCGCGCGCGACGGCCCTTCGCTTCGACAGGGAAACTCTATAGGGCGCCCGGCGCCGCCTGACCAGACATTTTCTGCAAACAAGGGTAGTAACACTGCCATATGCTCTGCCTTACCCGTGGCGCATGGCAGTGCCATCTCGGGCGGCCATCAAAAAAAGGACCGAACCGGACCAATCAGGCGAGAAGCAACTCCCGCCTTCCACCCCCCGGCCGAAACCGTGCCAGATAGGCCGGCACCACCAGATCGATCGGCGTCGGCACGATCCCGAGCGCGGTCAGCCCCGGCATCGCCGGGTCGGCGACATTGTCGCGCGCCAGCAGCTTCAGCTGGTCGGTGGTGAGCAGCTTGCCCGGCAGCCGTTCGAGCACGCGTGCCTGTAGCGCGGCCAGCCCCGGCGGGATCGCCACCAGTGGCCGGTGCCGGTGGGTCTCCTTCAGGATGTAGGCCAGGAGATCGCGGAACGTCCGCACCTCCGGCCCGCCGAGTTCGTACGTCACCCCCGCCGCGTCGGCGCGCCCGAGGGCCGCCAGCACCGCGTCCGCCACGTCGCTGACATAGACCGGCTGGAACCGGCTCGCCCCGGACAGCACCGGCATCACCGGCAGATACTCCGCCATCGCGCCGAAGCGGTTGAAGAAATTGTCCTCCGGCCCGAACACCACCGAGGGGCGCAGGATGGTGGCCGCCGGAAACGCCGCCCGCACCCGCGCCTCGCCCGCCGCCTTGCTCTGGGCATAGAGGCTCGGGCTGGCCGCGTCCGCGCCGATCGCCGAGAGATGCACGAGCCGGCCCACCCCCGCCGCGGCGGCGGCCTCGGCCACCGTGGCCGCGCCTTCGGCATGCACGCGCGCGAACTCTCCCGCCCGCGATTCGGCGAGGATGCCGACGCAGTTGACCGCAATCCGCGCCTCCGCCACCGCGCGCGCCACCGCGCCCGGGTTGGCAAGCGGGGCGAACAGCGGCACGATCTGGCCAACGCCGCCCATCGGCCGCAGCGTGCCCGCCTTCTCCGGGTCGCGGCCGGCCACCCGCACGATATGGCCCGCCGCGGCCAGGCGCTTGACCACGTAGCGCCCGATGAACCCCGCGCCTCCGAACACCACCGCCACGTCGCGCCCACCCATGTCGCCTGCTCCTCGAACCGTGCCCGCTTACTAACGTGTCCGCTCCGTTCCTGTCACGCATGCCGCCCGCAGCGCGCCATTGACGGCCGCCGCCGCCGGGGCTACACGGCGCGCCTCGGCCGGGCCGCGCGCCCTCCGGGGTTGCCCAGGTGGCGGAATTGGTAGACGCGCAGGTTTCAGGTACCTGTGGCCGCAAGGTCGTGGAAGTTCGAGTCTTCTCCTGGGCACCAGTCAATTGGCCGATAGCACGCTGTTCACTCCCTTGGGCGCCATCCATCTCCACCGCCACGATCTCCCCGCCGGCCTCGACCTCGGCCCCGTGGTCGCGGTCGATACCGAGACCATGGGGCTCGACCCCAGGCGCGACCGGCTCTGCCTGGTTCAGCTTTCCGCCGGGGACGGCAACGCCCATCTCGTGCAGCTCATCCCCCAGCGGCTCGGCGGCCGCGGCTACGACGCCCCCCGCCTCGCCGGGCTGATGGCCGACCCCGCCACCGTCAAGCTGATGCACTTCGCCCGCTTCGACGTCGCCATGCTTGCCCACGCGCTCGGGGTCACGGTCGCGCCGGTGCGCTGCACCAAGATCGCCGCCAAGCTCACCCGCACCTTCACCGACCGCCACGGGCTGCGCGATCTCCTGCGCGAGCTGCTCGGTGTCGAAATCTCCAAGCAGCAGCAGACCAGCGACTGGGGCGCCCCCGAACTCAGCGCCGAACAACTCGCGTACGCCGCCTCCGATGTCCTGCACCTGCACGCGCTCTGGGCCCGCCTCGAGGCGCTGCTGGTGCGCGAGGACCGGCGGGCGCTGGCCGAGGCCTGCTTCGCCTTCCTGCCCGCCCGGGCGAGGCTCGATCTGCTCGGCTACGAGGACCCCGACCTCTTCGCCCACTGAACCGGCCGCCCGGTTGCGCGCCCGCCGCGGCGTGGGCATCCTCGCGCCATGCGCTACGAACCGGCAACCCGCCTGCTCCGCCTCGCGGTCCTGCTTTCGGGCTCCCACTCCGGCCTCACCCTCGACGAGATGGCGGAACGGCTCGAGGTCACCCGCCGCACCGTGGAGCGCCTGCGCGACCGGCTCGAGGAAGTCTTCCCCCAGCTCTGGTACGAGGCGGATGATGGCCGCGTGCGCCGCTGGCGCCTGCCGCGCCAGAGCGGGGTGACCCTGCCGCCGCCGCGCACCGCCGCCATCGCCGCCGTGGAAACCCTGGCCCGCGATCTCGCCCGCGCGGGAGACCACGCCCGCGCCGCGCTGTTGCAGGAGGCGGCGGCGCATCTCAAGGCCATGCTCCCGGCCGATCACCTCCGCCGCGCCGAACCCGACATCGAGGCGCTGATGGCCGCCGAAGGCGTCGCCGCCCGGCCCGGCCCGCGCCTCAAGCTCGATCCCGCGCTGATGGCGGTGTTCCGCGATGCCATCGTCGGCATGCGCAAGCTCGCCGTCCGCTACCGCTCCGCCACCGCCCCGCGCGCGCAGCGGCGCATCCTGCTGCCCTACGGCGTGCTCTACGGTCCGCGCGCCTATCTCGTCGCCGAGGCCGATGGCAAGGAGGAGATGCGGCTCTGGCGCATCGACCGCATCACCGCCCCGGAACCGACGGCGGAGGCCTTCAGCCCGCACCCGTTCGACCTCGCCGCCTACGCCGCGCGCTCCTTCGGGGTCTATCAGGAGGAACCGTTCGAGGTCGCCCTGCGCTTCGCCCCCGAAGCCGCGGAGGAAGCCGGCGCCTGGCTCTTCCATCCGACCCAGCGGGTGGAACGGGCCGCGGACGGCGCGCTGCTGGTCCGCTTCCGTGCCGGCGGCAGGCTGGAGCTCTGCTGGCACCTCTTCACCTGGGGCGACCGCGTCCGCATCCTCGCCCCCGCGGCGCTGCGCGCCGAAATGGCGGTCCTCTGCCGCGCCGTCGTCGGGGTCTGTGCACCCTCGCCGGGCCGCGCGGCCGCTCCCCGCGATCAGGCTTCCTCGGAACCGGGACCATAGCCGGGCGGCGCGGGAGCCGCATGCGCGGCGAGCGCGCGGGCGAGCAGTTCCCCGACCGCGACGGACGCGCCGGCCTCCGGCGCCAGCGCCAGGTTGCGCGCCATCGCAGCCGGGTCGACCACGAGCCCCGCCAGCGCCTCGCGCACCGCGGCGAACGCCCCGCTCGCCGCCAGCATCAACTCCGGCCACACCGCCTGTTCCGCCTGCCACGCACCGGCCGCGCGCTCGTGCTCGCCGGGAATGGCGGCGAGCAGGGTGGCGGCGAGCGCCGGCGTGCGCAAGGCGGCGGCGCGGGCGGCGATGGCGAGCGTCGGGTTGCGCTTGTGCGCCATCGCCGAGGACCCGCCGCGCCCCGGCGCTGCCGGTTCGGAAGCTTCCCCCACCTCGGCCTGCATCAGCAGCGCGAGATCGGTCGCGATCTTGCCCGCCACCCCCACCGCGGCGGCGAGCGTCGCGCCGAGGCGGGCGAGCGGGGCGCGCCTCGTGTGCCAGGGCAGCGGCGGCAGCGGCAGCGCGAGTTCCTCGGCGAACGCCTGCGCCAGCCGCAGCGGCTCCGGCCCGAACCCGTCGAGCGTTCCCGCCGCCCCGCCGCATTGCAGCACCAGCGCCCCCGCCGCCGCCGCGCGCAACGAGGCCCGCGCATCGTCGAGCCCGGCCATCCACCCGGCGGCCTTGAGCCCGAAGCGGGTCGGCAGGGCGGGCTGGAGCAGGGTGCGCGCCAGCATGGGCGTGCCGGCATGATCGCGGGCGAGCCCGGCGGTGGCGGCGGCGGCGGCGGCGAGATCGGCCTCCAGCAGCGCCAGCCCGTCGCGCAGTTGCAGCACCAGTGCGGTATCGATCACGTCCTGCGACGTCAGCCCGCGATGCACCGCCGCCGCGTGCCCGCCCACCCGCCCGCGCAGCCAGGCGACCAGGGGAATGACGATGGTCCCTGCCACCGCCCCGGCGCGGGCGAGGGCGGCGAGGTCGAGGCCGGCGAACTCCGCTCCCGCCCCGTCGCAGGCGGCGACGATCGCCGCCGCCGCGGCCGGGCTGATCCGCCCGCCGCGCGCCGCGGCGCGGGCGAAGCCCGCCTCCACCGCGAGCAGCGCGCGCGCCCCGCCGGCGGCGCCGAACAGCGCGGCCATCGCCTCGGTTCCCGCCATCGCGCCGGCGAGCGAACCACTCATCCTTCCTCTCCGTACAGCGGCAGGCCGACATAGTTCTCGGCCAGCGCGGTGCGGCCGGCGAGCGAACTCGTGTAGTATTCCAGTTCCGCGTGCTGCATCCGCCGGTCGAAGGCGGAATGGTCGGCGAACCGGTGCATCATCGCCGTCATCCACCAGGAGAAGCGCTCGATCTTCCAGATGCGGTCGAGGCAGGTGGCGCTGTAGCCGGCGAGCCCGCGTTCGTCGCCGTCGCGCAGCGCGCGGACGAGGGCGCGGGCCAGCACCGCCGCGTCCGCCACCGCCGCGTTCAGCCCCTTGGCCCCGGTCGGCGGCACGATATGGGCGGCATCGCCGGCCAGGAACAGCCGCCCGGCCTGCATCGGCTCGCTCACGAACGAGCGCATCGGGGTCACGCTTTTCTGAAGGATCGGCCCGGTGGGGAGAGTGAACCCGGGGTGGGCGAGGCGGCGGGCGAGCGCCTCCCAGATGCGCCCGTCCGGCCAGGCGGAGAGCAACTCGTCGGGGGCGCATTGCAGATAGAGCCGGCTCACCGTGGCGGAGCGCATGGAGAGCAGGGCGAACCCCTCGGCGTGGCTGGCGTAGACCAGCTCCTCCTTCGCCGGCGGCACCGCGGCCAGGATGCCGAGCCAGGCGAACGGATAGGCGCGGTCGAAGCTCTCCATCCCGCCCGCGTCCAGCGCGCCCGCGTCCATCGCGCCGGTCAGGGCGCCGGCCAGGGCGGCGCGTCCGACGCCGTGGAACCCGTCGCAGGCGGCGACGATCTCGCAGGCGAGCGCGCGCTCCCCGCCCGCCTCGCGCCAGTGGAGCACAGGGCGGGGTCCGCCGATGGCGGCGATCTCCGCCACCTCGGCGCCGAAGCGGATCTCCCCCCCTTGCGCGAGCCGGGCGGCGATGAGGTCGCGCACCACCTCGTGCTGGCTGTAGAGCATCACGTGCTTGCCGGTCAGCGCCGCGAAATCGATGTGGTGCAGCGCGCCGTCGAACAGCAGGTTGGTGCCGGCGTGGCGGAAGCCCTCGCGGTCCATGCGCGCACCCACCCCGTTCGCGCGCAGCAATTCCGCCACCTCGTATTCCAGGATGCCGGCGCGGATGCGGTTCTCGACATACTCCCGCGTGTGGCGTTCGAGCACCACGGACTCGATCCCGGCGCGTTCGAGCAGCAGCGCCAGCGCCAGCCCCGCCGGCCCGGCGCCGATGATGCCAACCCGCGTCTGCCGCGCCGTCATGCCCGCGTTTCCCCCGGCTGCGGGAAAACGATGGGCGGGCGCCAGAATCCTGTCAATCGCCGGCCGGGCGCGCACTCCCCGCCCGCCCGTCAAGCCTCTGGTGAGGAATGGCTGCGAGAATGCGGACGCGGGGCCTCGCCCGCATCCCGCTCCCCGCCTCGGACGGTGAACCCCATGCTCGCTTCGGCTCCCGCGGCGCCGCCCGCGCCCGCCCCCGACCGTGCCGCGCCGCCGCTCGGCGCGGGGCTCGCCGCCTGGGCGGGTGCGCTCTGCGCCTGGTTCGGATCGGGCGCGGCGGTTGGCATCGCGGCCGGTCTCGCCGCCGCCCTCGTGCTGTCCCGGCCCGCCGGCGGGACCGGCGGCCTGCTCGCCGCGGTCCTGCTGATCGGCGGGGTCACGCTGCTGCCGCGCCGGCCGGTGCTGGCGGGCGCCCTGTTCGGGCTGCTCGGCGCCATCCCGCAGTTCGCAGTGCTGCTCCCCGCCGCCCTGCTCGGGCTCGGCGCCTGGCGCAGCCTCAAGGCCGCGGCGCTCACCGCGCTCGCGCTGGCGCCGTTCTCCCTGCTCGCCCCGCCGTCCGCCTTCGGGCCGCCCGCCTTCGCGCCGTCCGCCTTCGCGCCGAGCGGGTTCGCCGGGCCAGGGCTGCTCCAGGCGGCGCTGAGCGGGGGGCTGATGGTGGCGACCTTCGTTTCCTTCCGCCGGGTGCGCGCCGCCCCCGGCTTTCCGCTCGCCGCCGGTGCCCTGCTCGCCGCCGTTCCGCTGGCCGCGCCCCACGCCGCCCTCGCGGGCGCGCTGACCGTTCCCGCGGCGGCGGCGATGCTGCTGCGCGGCCGGCGCCCCCGCCGCCGGGCGGGGCCCGGGCCGCTGCTCGCCCTGCTCGCTTCCGGCCTGGTGGCGCTGGCGCCGAAGTGGGCGGGGCTTCCCGCGCCGCCCTGCGCGCTGGTCTTCGCGCCGCTCGCGCTGCTGCTCTACCGCGAGGTCTTCGCCGTCACCCGCCCCTGGATCCGCCCCGCGCCGGAGGCAGCGCCATGCCGCGCGCCGCCATCACTTCCCGCGCGAGATCGGGCCGGTCCGTGGTCAGCCCATCCACGCCCCAGCCGATGAGCCGCGCCATCGTCGCCGGATCGTTCACCGTCCACGGCAGGACGAGCAGGCCGAGCGCGTGGGCGCGGCCGATCGCGGCGGCGTCGAGTTCGCGCGCATCCGGCCCCCAGGCCTGCGCGCCGCAGCGGGCGGCGGCGGCGGCGGCATCGGGGGCGAGGGCGGCGCAGTCCTCTCCCCACCACAGCGCCGCGGCGGCGGTGGTCTCGCGCTCGGAGAGGAAGCCGCGCCGCACCGAGGGCGCGAGCAGGGCGGCGTGGCGCAGGGCGCGGGCGTCGAAGCTGATGATCCCGATCCGCCCGAGCGCCCCGGCGGCCGTCGCCGCCGCCACCACCCCGGCGACGATTTCCTCCGGGGATGCCGTAAGAGCAGCCTGGTCTGGAAAGGTCTTGATCTCGATACTGAGGAAGACGCTGGCATCGAGCGCGAGCACCTCGGCGAGTGCGGGGATCCGCTCGCCCTCGGCCGCCCGCTGCGCCGGGTTCGCCGCCGCCACCGGAGAGCCCGGGCGGGCGCGGCCGATGTCATAGCTGCGCAGGGCCGCGAACGGCAGCGCCCGCAGCAGCGGCCCCGGCCCGTCGAGGAAGGCGCCGTTGGCGTCGCGGGTGAGGTCGGGGTTCAGGCGCGGGTCGTGGCTGACCACCACCACCCCGTCCGCGCTCAAGCCGACGTCCATTTCGAGCGCGTCCACCCCGAGCGCGAGTGCGGCGCGGAAGCCCGCCAGCGTATTCTCCGGCCACAATCCGCGCGCCCCGCGATGGCCGTGCAGCTCGCAGCGGGTGGAGGGGTCGTTCATGACGACATCCTGATCGGGAGCGGGCCTGAGGATCAGGCCGGCTGCACGCTGGGCAGGGCGATGAAGGAGAGGGTGCCGCCGCTGGTGACGGGGACGAATTCGTCGGACCGCATGCGGCGTACGCCGATGCCGGGCCAGGGGTCGAAGACTTCGCCCGAGAGGATGCGCGGGCCGGCCTGGGTGGGGGTGTAGGCGACGCCGGTCAGCACCACCGCGTGGCCGCGGGCGCCGAGGATGAGCGGGTGGTTGGCGGAAAGGGCGGCGATGATGGCGCGCAGGTTGAGCGTGTCCACCCCCGCCGCGGCGTCGAACACCGGGCCGAGCACGGAGCGGAAGCGCCGGCCGTTGTCGGAGGTCCACACGCGGTCGAGCGCGCGGGCGATCATCAGTCCGTTGGCGGCGGGAATATTGGCGACGGTGCCATAGGCCTCGCGCACGATGCGGGGTTGGGCCACCGGGTAGCCGTAGTAGGTGAAGACCATGGAAATGCAGGCGGCCCAGCACCACTCGCTGGCCATCTGCGGGTGGTAGGCGGGCTGGAAGGCGCGGAACGGCACGTCCGACGCGCACACGTGGCCCCAGCGCCAGTCCACCCGGCAGGCGGTCTGCGCGCGGGCGGGGCGGGCGAAGAGCAGCGCGGGCAGGGCGGCGAGCAGGGCGCGGCGGTCGATCATGGCTTGCCTCCGGGGTGCGGGGTCTCGAGGCCGAGGGCGCGCAGACGGCGGGGATCGTCGTGCCAGCCCGGGTCCTGCTTGACGACGAGAAAGAGATGCACGTCCCGCTCGAGCAGGCGGCCGAGGGCGGCGCGGGCGCGGGCGCCGATCTCGCGGATGCGGGCGCCCTTGGCGCCGATCAGGATCGCCTTGTGGCCGGGGCGGTCGACGTGGATGGTGGCCTCGATGCGCACCGAACCGTCCTCGAGCGGGCGGAAGCTCTCGGTGACGACGGTGGCGCCGTAGGGCACCTCGGCGTGGGTCTGCAGGAAGATCTGCTCGCGCACGATCTCCGCCGCCATGGCGCGGTCCGACAGGTCGGAGAGCTGGTCCTCCGGGTAGAGATGGGGCCCCTCCGGCATCGCCTGGGCGAGACGGTCGAGCAGGGTCGCGACCCCGTCCCCGGTGGTGGCGGAGATCATCAGCGTCTCGGCGAAGGGCGCGGCCTCGTGGAGCGCGGCGGTGAGCGCGAGCAGACGGTGCGGCGCCAGCAGGTCGATCTTGTTCAGCACCAGCCACAGCGCCGCCCCGCCTTCGGCGAGGCGGGCGGCGATCTCGCCCGCCGCCGCCCGCGCCTCGGCGTTCGCGTCGGCGGCGCGGGAATCGACCAGGAGCAGGATGGTGTCGGCCTCGCGGGCGCTGTTCCAGGCCGCCTCCACCATCACCTGGTCGAGCCGGCGGCGGGGGGTGAAGATGCCGGGCGTGTCGAGCAGGAGGATCTGGCTCTCCCCGCGCATCACGATGCCGAGCACCCGGCCGCGGGTGGTCTGGGCCTTGGGGGTGACGATGGCGAGCTTGGCCCCGGCGAGACGGTTGAGCAGGGTCGATTTGCCGGCATTGGGGGCGCCGATGAGGGCGGCGAAGCCGCAGCGCGCGCTCATCCCCCGAGCCTCCCGAGCAGGTCCGCCGCCGCCGCCTGCTCGGCCGCACGCTTGCTGCCGGCGGCGCCGCGGCCGCTGCGGGCGCCGACCGCGACCTCGATCACGAAGCGGGGGTCATGGTCGGGGCCGCTGCGCTCGTGCACGCGGTAGTCGGGCAGCGGCAGGGCGCGGGCCAGCGCCCATTGCTGGAGCAGCGTCTTGGCATCCTGCGGCGGCGCGGACTGGGCCGCCATCGCCTCCGCCCAGGCGCGGCGGACGAAGGCGCGGGCGGGGGCGAGGCCGGCGTCGAGATAGAGGGCGCCGAGCACCGCCTCCATCGCGTCCGCGAGCACGCTCGGGCGGGCGCGGACGCCGGCGCGGATCTCCCCCGGCGCGACCGAAATCGCCGCCGCCAGCCCCACCGCCTCGGCGACGCCGGCGAGCGCAGGCGCCGCGACGAGCTGGGCGAGACGGGCGCCGAGCCCGCCCTCCTGCTCGCCCGGGTGGCGCTCCGCCAGCCACTCGGCGATCAGGAGGCCGAGCACGCGGTCACCCACGAATTCCAGCCGCTCGTTGGAGCCGCGCCCGCCCGGGGCGGCGGCGGAGCGATGGGTCAGCGCCTCGGCGAGCAGGGCGGGGCGGGCGAAGCGGTGGCCGAGGGCCGCTTCGAGCACGCCGACGGGTTCGGCGGGGGCGGCCGGCGGCGCCGTCAATGGACCCGGGTGAACAGGCGATTCCAGCGAATTTCGGACGGCCAAAGCCAGAACTCCCACAAGGGTGCGGTGCCGCGGGTGGAAAAGAAGATCAGATCGGCGCGCCCGACCAGGTTGGCAAGCGGAATATAGCCCACTCCGGCCGCTCCCATCACCCGCGAATCGAGCGAATTGTCCCGGTTGTCGCCCATCGCGAAGAGATAGCCGGGGGGCACGCGATAGCGGGGCGTGTTGTCGAGCGGGCCGTTGTCGGAGGCCATCAGGATGGCGTGGGTCGGCCCGCCGGGCAGGGTCTCGCGGTAGCGGCGGAGCAGCATGGGCGGGCCTTCCCCGGTCGCGGTGAAGGTGCCGTCCGGGGTGCGGGGCACCTCCTTTCCATCGAGGTAGAGCCGGCCGTGGCGCATCTGGACGGTGTCGCCGGGCAGGCCGACGATGCGCTTGATGTAGTCCACCGAAGGGTCGCGCGGGAGGCGGAAGACCGCGACGTCCCCGCGAGCGGGCAGCGCGCCCAGGATGCGGCCGCGGAACGGCGGGTGGAGCCAGGGAAACGAGTAGCGCGAGTAGCCATAGGAGAATTTCGAGACCAGGACATAGTCCCCCACCAGCAGCGTCGGGATCATGCTGCCGGAGGGGATGCTGAACGGCTCGAACAGGAAGGTGCGGACGAAGAGCAGGGCGAGCAGCGCATAGACCGCGGTCCTGAACAGATGCGGCGAGCCCGCCGCTCCGGCGGCCGCGCTCTTCGCGGCCGCGCGCCTGACCGACGGGTTCTTCCTGGCCCTGCCCGCAACTTGCTTCGCCATCCCGCCCACGCCCCGGAAAATGCGGGCGGATCAAGCCGGTGGCGCCGGTTCCTGTCAAGCGCGCGGGATCCACCCGGCGCCGGTGTCAGGCCGGTCCCGCGCCCTCCCCGGCGAGGCCGGCTGCGTGCCGGCCGGCGATGTAGCCGAAGGTCATGGCCGGGCCGAGGTTGATGCCGCCCGCGGGGTAGTGCCCGCCCATCACGCTCGCCATGTCGGTGCCGGCGGCATAGAGACCCGGCACCGGGACCCCCCCGGCGCCGAGGACGCGGGCGTGCTCGTCCGTGCGCAGGCCGGCGAAAGTGCCGAAGCTGCCCGGCTGCACCTTCACCGCATAGAACGGGCCGGGCTCCAGCGGTGCGAGGCAGGGGTTGGGCGTGACCCGGGGGTCGCCCTGGTAGCGGTTGTAGGGGGTGGCGCCGCGCCCGAAGGCGGGGTCCTCGCCCCGGCGGGCGTGGAGGTTGAACTCCGCCACCGTCCGCTCCAGCCCGTCGGGGTCGATGCCGCAGGCGCGCGCGAGATCGGCCGGAGTGCGGCCGCACCTGAGATAACCCGAGCGGAGGAAGGGTCCGACCGGCAGCGGCGCGGGCCGCGCGATGCCGAGCCCGTAGCGGCGCTGGAACGCCCGGGTGCAGACCAGCCAGGAGGCGACCTCCCGCCCCGCCGGCACCGCGCGCAGCATGGCCAGGACATAGTCGTGGTAGCCGTTGCCCTCGTTGCAGAAGCGCCGGCCGTCGGCCAGCACACCGATGACGCCGGGCTTGCCGCGCTCGATGATGTGGGGGAAGCGGCCGGTGCTGCCGTCCGGATAGGGCACGAGCGAGACCGGGCACCAGGCGCCGGGGGCGGCGAGCGTGCCGTCCACCGCCCCGCCCGCCGATTCGCCCAGGCGCAGCCCGTCGCCGCTGGCGGAGGGAACGGCGAGCGTCAGGTGCTCGGCATCGGCGGGGAAGCTCGCGCGGCGCCGCTCGGCATCGTGCGGGTATCCGCCGCCGGCGAGCACCACGGCGCGCCGCGCGCGCACCTCGATCTCGCCATCCCGGCCACCGAGCACGGCGCCGCAGACGCGCTCTCCCTCGCGCAGCAGCCGCATCGCCGGGGCGGAAGTGCGCAGATCGACGCCGAGGTCGGCGGCGGAACGCAACAGCCGCCCGACCAGGGCCTGCCCGTTGCGCAGCTGCATCGCGCGCCCGTGCCGGGCGAGATCGGCGAGGTGGCGGGCGAGGCGGCGGGCGACATGGGCGAAGGCGCGGGGTGAGCGGGTGAGGTTGAGGAAGGCGGCGAGGTCCGGCCCGGCCTGGATGGTCAGCCCCAGGAAGCTGGTCTCGCGCAGCGGGCGGCGCATGCGGTGCACGAGATCGCCGAGCGCGCGCGCATCGTACGGGGCGGCGATGACCGAACGGCCGCCGGTGCCGGCGCCGGGGATGTCGCCATAGGTGTCGGGGATGCGCAGCCCGCCCTCGAACTGCAAGGCGGTGTGCTCCTCGAAGAAGCCGACCATGCGCGGCGCGGCGTCGAGGAAGGCGCCGACCCGGACCTCGTCGAAATTGTTGCCGAGCACGCCGCGCAGATAGGCCCGCGGCGCTTCGGGGTCTTCGACGATGCCGGCGCGGCGCGCGGGCGGGTTGCCCGGCGCCCACATCCACCCGCCCGACCAGGCGGTGGTGCCGCCCAGCACCGGCGCCTTCTCCGCGACGATCACCGCGAGGCCGTGGAAGGCGGCGGTGACCGCGGCGGCGAGGCCCGCGGCACCCGAGCCGATGACGAGCAGGTCGCAGGCCAGCGGCGCCCGGGTCATCGAGGGACCTGCTCCATGCCCGCTCAGGCCGCGAACAGGCGCCGGGCGGCGGCGAGCACGCGGCGCGCGACCGCCTCCTCGCCCTGGGCCGCGGCGAGCGCCGTCATCGGCACTTCGAGCGCGATCGGAACATCGGGCGGCAGGGGGGCGAGGATGGATTTGATGTCGATCCCGCCCTCGCCCGGGGGCAGGCGTTCGACGCGCCCGGCGTGGAAGAGCTGCTCGCGCGTCCAGCCGCTGCCCGCTGGCGCGTCGCAGACATGAACGAACGGAAAGCGCGTGGCGGGCACGCCGGCGAATTGCGTCGCGCTGCTGGCGGAGCGGGCGAAGTGGAGGGTGTCGAGCAGGATGCCACACTCTGCCCGGCCGGTCGCCTCCACCACCGCGACCGCCGCGCCGAGATCGGGCACCTCGGTCCAGGGGAAGAATTCGAGCACCGCGCGCAGCCCGTAGCCGGTGCAGAGATCGCTGATCGCGCCCAGCCGGTCGGCGAGGCGGGCGAGATCGGGGTCGTACGGCGCGGTGATGACGCATTTCGCGCCCAGCGCGGCGCCGGCTGCGACGAAGGGTTCGAGGGCGGCGATATCGATCCCGGGGGTGATCTTGACGAACTCGATGTCCGCGACGCCGACCCCGGTTTCCGCGATCGCCGCCTTGGTCTCGCGCAGGAGCGCGGGATCGTGCATCAGCGGGTAGCCGGGGCTGTCCGCGTTGACGGCGATCAGCCTGAGGCCGACGCTGCGATAGCCGGTGCGCCGGGCGAGGCGGAGCAGCGCCGGCGGCGGCTGGCCGATCGCGGTGAGGTGGGCGAGCGAAAATTCCCGCATGACGATCCCGACCTCCGGCCTGGAGCCCCGCGCCGCGCCGGGCTCAATGCACCCAGGTGAACAGCCGGCCCCAGCGGATTTCGACCGGCCATTCCCAGAACTCCCACCAGGGATAGGTGGCGCGGATCGAGAAGAAGATCAGCTCGGCGCGGCCGACCAGGTTGGCGACCGGAATGTAGCCGACCCCGGGCGGCCCGCCCATGAAGCGCGAATCCTCCGAATTGTCGCGGTTGTCGCCCATGCCGAAGACATAGCCGGGGGGAACGTGGAAGACCGGCGTGTTGTTCTGGTAGCCGCTGCTCGTGCTCTTGAGGATGGGGTGGGTCACGCCGCCGGGGAGGGTTTCGAGGTATCGGCGCAGCCGCATCGGCGGGCCTTCACCGGTCGCGGTGTAGGTGCCGTCGCGGGTGCGGGGGACCTCCTTTCCGTTGATGTAGAGCTGGCCGCGGCGCACCTGGATGGTATCGCCGGGCAGGCCGACGATGCGCTTGATGTAGTCGATGGAAGGATCGCCGGGCAGGCGGAAGACCGCCACGTCCCCGCGGTGGGGGAGCGAGCCGAGGATGCGGCCCTTGAAGGGCGGATGGTACCAGGGGAACGAATAGCGCGAGTAGCCGTAGGAGAATTTCGAGACGAAGAGATAATCCCCCACCAGCAGCGTCGGGATCATGCTGCCGGAGGGGATGTTGAAGGGCTCGAACAGGAAGGTGCGGATGACGAGCGCGATCAGCAGCGCATAGACCAGGGTCCTGAACGAATCGGCCCAGCCGCCGGATTTGGCAGCCGCTGCCTTCGTTCTCGCCGATCCCTGCCTCGCCATCGCGCCCGCGTCCCGGAAAATGCGGGCGGATCAAGCCCGTGCGGCCCCCCGCTGTCAAGCGACCGGGAGCGGCGCGGGGGCCTCCCGGCCGGCCGGCGCCGCGGTGGACTGGCCGGCGAGGGCGCGGATCACCTCGGCCTCGCCGCACACCCCCTGTGCCGCCCCGTCCGCCATCACGAGTACGGGAAGGCCGGTGCGGGCGTGGGCCTCCACCACCGCCTTGAGCAGGGCACCGGCCGGCGCCAGGGCGAGGGCGCCGGCGGCGGCGGCGGTTGCGTCCGCGAGGGTGAGGGTTCGGCCCAGGTGCTCGGCGGCGCGCGGGCGGCCGGCCGGATCGAGCGCGAGGCGGCAGGCGCCGGCGGGGTCGAGGCGAAGCCACTCGCCCTCGCGCGCGAGGGTGGCGAGCGGGCGCATCACCGCCCCGGCGCGCAAGACCCCGAGCGGGTTCATGTGCTGGACGAATTCGGCGACGTAGGCGTCCGCCGGGCGCAGCACGATGTCCTCCGGGCTGCCCGCCTGGACGATGCGCCCGCCTTCCATGATGGCGATCTGGTTGCCGATCTTGAGCGCCTCGTCGAGATCGTGGCTGACGAAGAGGATGGTCTTCTGCACCGTCTTCTGCAGCGCCAGCAACTCGTCCTGGAGCTTGGTGCGGATCAGGGGGTCGAGGGCGGAGAAGGGCTCGTCCATCAGCAATATGTCGGCGTCGGTGGCGAAGGCCCGCGCCAGGCCGACACGCTGCTGCATGCCGCCCGAGAGCTCGTTGGCGTGGCGGTTGGCCCATTGCTCGAGCCCGACGAGGCGCAGCTTCTCGTCCACGATGCGGTTGCGCTCGGCCGCGCCCATGCCGCGGATCTCGAGGCCGAAGCCCACGTTTTCGCGCACCGTCCGCCACGGCAGCAGGGCGAACTGCTGGAACACCATGGCGATGCGCTCGGTGCGCATGCGCCGGAGCGTGGCCGCGTCACAGGAGGCGACATCGACCAGTTCGGCGCCGTGGCGGACCAGCACCTGGCCGCGGGTGACCCGGTTGAGCCCGTTGGCGGCGCGCAGCAGAGTGGATTTGCCCGAGCCGGAGAGGCCCATCAGCACGCAGATCTCGCCCGGGGCGACCTTGAGGCTGGCGCCGGCGACGCCGAGCACGACCCCGGTCGCCTGGGCGATCTCGGCCCGCGTGCGCCCGCCGTCGAGCAGCGCGGTGGCGGCGGCGAGTGCCGCCGCGCGCCCCCGCCCCGAGCCGCCGGAGAACAGGATGTCGACGTCGCGGAATTCGATCGCTTGCGGCGCGGCGGGGGCGGGAACGTTCATGGCGCGCTCACCTTGTGCTCGGGGTTTCGGCGGGGCGGCAGACGCGATCGAGCACCACCGCGAGGACGACAATGGCGAGCCCGGATTCGAAGCCCATGCCGATGCGTACGGTCTCCATCGCCTGCACCACGGGAACGCCGAGGCCCCCGGCGCCGACCAGGGCGGCGATGACCACCATCGAGAGGCTGAGCATGATGGTCTGGGTCAGGCCGGCGAGGATGGTGGGCAGCGCCGAGGGCAGTTCGACCTTCCACAGCAGTTGCCGGCGGCTGGCGCCGAACGCCTCCCCGGCCTCGACCAGCGCCGGCGGCACCGAGGAGATGCCGAGATGGGTGAGCCGGATCGGGGCGGGCAGCACGAAGATGATGGTGGAGATGATGCCGGGCACCGAACCGAGGCCGAACAGCACCAGCGTCGGGATGAGATAGACGAAGGTGGGCAGCGTCTGCATCAGGTCGAGCACCGGGCGCATCCCCTGGTAGAGCCAGGGGCGATGGGCGGCGGCGATGCCCAGCGGCACGCCGACCAGCATGGAAATGACGGTGGCGAAGCCGACCAGGGACAGCGTCTCCAGCGTCTCGTGCCAGTAGCCGAGGTTCATCACGAAGAAGAGGGCGACACCGGTGAACAGCGCGAGCCGCCAGGAGCGGCGCAGCCACCAGACCAGCGCCATGACGAGCAGGATCAGCAGCGGGCCGGGGATGAATTCGAGCGCGGCGGTGGCGCCGTCGATGCTGGCGCTGAGCCCGTCGGAGAGGGCGTTGAAGAAGCCCTGGCCATAGGTTTTCAGAAGATCGACCGCCCAGACGGCGGCTTTGCCCACCGGGATCTTGTGGTGGACGATCCAGTGTTCGACGACATCCATGGTTCCATTCTCCCCCTGGTTCGGTCCCTGGTTCGGTGGCCCGCGTTCCCTGGCCCTGGTTCGGTGGCCCGAATTCCCTGGCGCGCATTCCCTGGCCCGGGTTCCGGCCGCGGCACATCGGCGCGGCCCCTGCCGCGCGGTTCGCGAAGCGGGGACCGGCCGCCGCCGCGGCCGGTCCCGCGATCGCGCGGGTGATCAGCCGCTGATCGCTTTGGTCACCGCGGGAAGGCCGGGCTGGCCGCCGAGGGTGGTGACACCGCTGAGCCAGGACTTCACCACCGCCGGGTGGGCCTTCATCCAGTTCTTCGCGACGACCGAAGCGTCCATCTTCTTGTTGAGGATGTCGTTCATCATCGCGCTTTCCGCCTGCACGGTGAAGTGCAGGTTGGTGAGGAGCTTGCCGACGTTGGGGCAGGCCTGGACATAGCCGTAGCGGACGTTGGTGTAGATCGCCGCCGCCCCCTCCTTGGGGCCGAAATACTTGTGGCCGCCGGCGAGATAGCTGAGCTGGAAGTTGACGTTCATCGGGTGCGGCTCCCAGCCCAGGAACACGATATCCTTCTTCTGCGGGTACAGGCGGGCGACCTCGGCGAGCATGCCCTGCTCGGAGGATTGCACCAGCTTGAAGTGCTTGAGGCCGAAGGCGTTGGTCTTGATCATCTTGAGGATGTGGACGTTGCCGTCGTTGCCCGGCTCGATGCCGTAGATCTTGTAGTGGAGCTGCTTGCCGAACTTGGCGATGTCGGCGAAGGTCTTGAGCCCCTGGTCATAGAGGTAGGTGGGGACGACGAGGGTATATTTGGCCCCGGTCATGTTGGGGCCGATCTGCTGCATCGCCTTCGACTTCACGTAGGGGCCGGTGATGGCGTCCATCGAAGGCGTCCAGTCGTCGAGGAAGACGTCGATCTTCTTGGCCTTGATGCCGGCGTAGGTGACCTCCTCCGACAGGGTCTTGATGTCGGCCTTGTAGCCGAGCGCGTCGAGCGTGGTGGAGAAGAGCGCATTGGTGACCTGGTTGTCGGTCCAGCCGATGTCGGAGATGTGGACAGTGCGGCAGGCGGCCGGGTCCGCGGCGCGGGCGGTGGCCGGAGCGAGGCCGAGGCCACTGAGGCCAAGGGCGAGGGCGGCCGCGACGGCGAGCGTGCGCGGGCGCAGGGCATGGATCGGCTTGTTCATTCGGTTCCTTCCTCCGTGGATATCTTGACGACCGGAGCAACGAGCCTCCGGCCGGCGGGCAGGCGACAGGCGCGCATGTCGGGATGGCGGACGGCCCCCCGGTGGTCCGCGCGGTTGAACGAGCGTTTAATACCATGCCGGTCTGCGGCGACCAAGACAAAAATCCGGCTCACCGCGATTTTATCCAGGGTCGATCTTGCATCGCACAAAATCGGGCGGGCTCCGGGCGGCGGAGCGGAACCGCAGCGGACCGGCACGCGCCATTGACCGCGGGACAGATTGAATGCACATTCAACCAGAGGAGGCGGCGCGGCATGGCGAGCGGGGCGATAGCAGGCGGGGCGATAGCAGGCGAGGCGATAGCAGCCGGGACGATCGCCGACGAGGTGATCGCGGATGGGGCGATCGCAGGCGGGGCGATCGCGGGCGAGAGGGCGGCGCGGCGGCACGGCGCGCGCAGCGCGCTCGAGGAGGACCGGCGCGCCCGCATCATCGAGACCACCATCGATACGCTGGCCGAACTCGGCTATGTCGGCGCGACGCTCGCGCGCATCGCCGCCCGCGAAGGCATCTCGCCCGGGCTCATCCTGCACTATTTCGGCGACAAGGACGGGCTGCTCGAGGCGGTGTTCCGGGTGCTCGCGCAGCGCGTGGGGCGCAACGTGGCGGCGCGGCTCGCGACCGCGCGCAGCCCGCGCGAGCGGGTGATGGCGGTGATCGACGCCAACCTCGCGCCCGAGGAGTTCGAGCGGCGCACCGGCATCGTCTGGCTCGCCTTCTGGGGCCAGGTGGTGCACGCGCCGCGCCTGGGCCGGGTCCAGCGGGTGTACCAGCGGCGGATGCTCTCCAACCTGCGCCACGCGCTGTTGCCCGTGCTGGGCGCGGAGGCCGCGGCGCCGCTCGCCAAGATGATCGCCGCCATGATCGACGGGGTGTGGCTGCGCGCCGCACTTTCCGGCTGGGCCGAGGCCGATGGCGAGGCGGCGCGGCGGCTGGTGCGCGATTTCGTCGATCGCCACCTCGGCGATGCCGCCCACGCCGTTCCCGAAGCACCGAGAGAGAGGGGCGCCATGCTTCCCGTGCAGCAGAACTTCATCGGCGGGCGTTTCGTTCCCGCGCGCGGAGCGAAGCGGTTCACGACCCGCAACCCGGCTACCGGCGAGGTGCTCGCCGAGGTCGAGAGCGCGGGAGCAGAGGAGATCGCCGAGGCGGTGGCCGCGGCGAAGGCGGGGCAGCGCGGGTGGGCGGCGATGACCGGGGCGGAACGCGGTCGGGTGCTGCGGCGGGCGGCCGATCTGCTGCGCGCGGCGAACGACCGGCTGGCCCGGCTCGAAACCCTCGACACCGGCAAGCCGATCGCCGAGACCAGCGTCGTCGATGTCGTCTCGGGTGCCGAATGCCTGGAGTATTTCGCAGGTCTGGCCGCGGGAATCGCGGGCGAGCACGTCGATCTCGGGCCCCGCGCCTTCGCCTACACGCGGCGCGAGCCGCTCGGCGTGGTGGCGGGGATCGGGGCCTGGAACTATCCGTTGCAGATCGCCTGCTGGAAATCCGCCCCCGCGCTCGCCGGCGGCAATGCGATGGTCTTCAAGCCCGCCGAGCTGACGCCGCTGACCGCGATCGAACTCGCGCGCATCTATACCGAGGCCGGCGTTCCCGATGGCGTCTTCAACGTCGTGCAGGGGGCGGCCGAGACCGGGCGGATGTTGACCCGCCACCCGGGGATCCGCAAGATCTCGCTCACCGGCGAGGTCGGCACCGGCAAGGCGGTGATGGCGGATGCCGCGTCCTCGCTGAAATATGTCACCCTCGAACTCGGCGGCAAATCGCCGCTCATCGTCTTCGAGGATGCCGACCTCGAGAACGCGGTTTCCGGCGCGCTGCTGGCGAATTTCTATTCGGCCGGCGAGGTCTGTTCCAACGGCACGCGGGTGTTCGTGCATCGCTCGCTGCGCGAGCGCTTCCTGCAACTGCTCACCGCGCGCGTCGCGCGGCTGGTGATCGGTGATCCGCTCGACCCGGCGACCCAGGTCGGCTCGTTGATTTCTGAGGCGCACCTGGAGAAGGTGCTCTCCTACATCGCGGCCGGAAGGGCGGAAGGCGCGCGGCTGGTCGCCGGCGGGGAGCGGGTGACGCGCGGGACGCTGGGCCGCGGCGCGTTCGTGGCACCCACGATCTTCGACGGCTGCGGCGACGGAATGCGCATCGTGCGCGAGGAGATCTTCGGTCCGGTGATGTGCGTGCTGGAATTCTCCGACGAGGAGGAGGTGATCGCGCGCGCCAACGCGACCGAGTTCGGCCTCGCGGCGGGCGTGTTCACCCGCGATCTCGCGCGCGGCCACCGGGTGATCGCCGCACTCGAAGCCGGGACCTGCTGGATCAACCACTACAACATCACGCCGATCGAGATTCCCTTCGGCGGGGTCAAGCTTTCCGGGTTGGGGCGGGAGAACGGCAAGGCCGCGCTCGAGCACTACACCCAGCTCAAGAGCGTCTATGTGGCGCTCGCCGATGTCGAGGCGCCATACTGAGCATGGAGACCGCGGAGTTCGACTATGTCATCGTGGGCGCGGGCTCGGCGGGCTCGGTGCTCGCGCACCGGCTCGGCGAGGATGCCGCGACCCGGATCTGCGTGCTGGAAGCGGGGGGTTCGGATCGCTCGATCTACATCCAGATGCCGAGCGCGCTGTCGATCCCGATGAACATGGCGCGCTACAACTGGTTCTACGAGAGCGAGCCGGAACCCGGCCTCGGCGGGCGGCGGCTGCACACGCCGCGCGGCAAGGGGCTGGGGGGATCCTCCTCGATCAACGGGCTCGTGTATGTGCGCGGCAATCCGTTCGATTTCGACCGCTGGGCGGAGGAAGGCGCGCGCGGCTGGGCCTATCGGGACGTGCTGCCCTACTTCCGCCGCGCCGAGACCCGCGAGGAGGGCGGCGATTCCTATCGTGGCGGCGAGGGGCCGCTGCACACCCGCTACGGCGGCCTGCGCAACCCGCTCTATCGCGCCTGGATCGAGGCCGGGAAGCAGGCAGGATATCCCGAGACCGCGGACATCAACGGCTTCCAGCAGGAGGGATTCGGGCGGATGGACATGACGGTCCATCGCGGCCGGCGCTGGAGCACGGCCAACGCCTATCTGCGCCCCGCCATGGCGCGCGGCAATGTCGCGGTCAAGACCGGCGCCCTGGCGAGCCGCATCCTGTTCGAGGGCAGGCGCGCGGTGGGGGTGCGCTATCTCGTCGGTGGCGAGGAGCGCGAGGTGCGGGCGCGGCGGGAGGTCGTGCTCTCGGGCGGGCCGATCAATTCGCCCCAACTGCTGATGCTGTCCGGCATCGGGCCGGCGCGGGAACTCGCGGCACTCGGGATCACGGTGGTGCGGGACGTGCCGGGCGTGGGCGAGAATCTGCAGGACCACCTCGAATTCTATTTCCAGATCGAGTGCCGCCAGAAGATCACCCTCTATTCCGCGATGAACCCCTTCGCCAAGGCGCTGATCGGCATGCGCTGGCTCCTGTTGCACGACGGGCTCGGCGCCACCAACCATTTCGAAAGCTGCGGCTTCATCCGCTCGCGCGCCGGCGTGCGCTACCCCGACATCCAGTACCATTTCCTCCCGCTGGCGGTCACCTATGACGGCAAATCGCTCGCCACCGGACACGGATTCCAGGCCCACGTCGGGCCGATGCGCTCGAAGAGCCGGGGCCGGGTGCGGCTCGCCAGCGCCGATGCGCGGGAGAAGCCGCGCATCCGGTTCAACTATCTGAGCCATCCCGACGACCTGGTGGAGATGCGCGCCTGCGTGCGGCTGACGCGGGAGATCTTCGCGCAGAAGGCTTTCGATCCCTATCGCGGCGCCGAGATCCAGCCGGGCGCGGGCGTGCAGAGCGACGAGGCGATCGACCAGTTCGTGCGCGCGAAGGTGGAGAGCGCCTATCATCCTTCCTGCAGTTGCCGGATGGGGCGGGCGGAGGATCCGATGGTGGTGGTCGATCCCGAGACGCGGGTGGTCGGGATCGGCGGGCTGCGGGTGGTCGATTCCTCCATCATGCCCTCCATCACCACGGGAAATCTGAACGCGCCGACCATCATGATCGGCGAGAAGGCGGCCGATCTCCTGCGCGGGCGGGCGCCGCTCGCGCCCTCGAACGCGCCCTCGTACGTGGCGGCGGATTGGGAGGTGCGGCAGCGCTGAGGGCTATTCCTTGAGCGCGCCGGACATGCCGGCGACGTAGTATTCGACGAAGAAGAAATAGACCAGCACCACGGGCAGCGTGCCGAGCAGGGCGCCGGCCATGAGCTGGCCCCATTGGAACACGTCCCCGCGCACCAGCTCGGTGATCAGCCCGACCGAGACGGTCTTGTTCTGCGAGGAGAACATGTAGACCAGCGCATAGAGATATTCGTTCCAGGAGAGCGTGAAGCAGAAGATGATGGCCGAGATCAGGCCGGGCACCGACAGCGGCAGGATGATGCGGACCATGATGCGCAGCCAGCTCGCGCCATCGACCCGGGCGGCTTCCTCGAGCTCGCGCGGGATCGAACGCAGGAAGCCGATCAGGAGCCAGGTGCTGAAGGGGATGAGAAAGGTGCCGTAGATCGGGATCAGCGCCCAGAGATGGTTGAACCAGCCGAGATCGATCAGCACCGAGGCGAGCGGGATGAAGAGGATGGTGGGGGGGACGATGTAGCAGAGGAAGATCATCGTGCTGAGCACGCGCGCGCCGCGGAAGCGCAGCCGGGTGATGGCGAAGGCGGCGAGGAAGGCGCAGGTGACCGAGAGCAGCGTGGCGCCGGTGGAGACGAAGAGCGTGTTGAGGAACCAGCGGCCGTATTCGGTGCCGGTGAGCAGGCGGACGATGTGCTGGAAGGTGGGATGGAAGCTCCACCACGGGTTCGGCGTGTTGAGCAGCTCCTGCCGCGACTTCACCGCCGTCAGCACCATCCAGTAGAAGGGCAGCAGCAGGAACGCGAGCATCAGCCCGAGCGGGCCCCAGAAGGCGAGGGTCTGGCGGAGCCTGATCCGCCCGGCGTTCATGCGTGCTCCCGCGTCGCGCGCAGGGCGAATGCGGCGAAGACCACCATCAGGGGGATGACGAAGGCGGCGATGGCGGCGCCCTGGCCGAGATTGCCGCCGGTGATCGCGCGCTGGTAGGCGAGCGTGGTGAAGACCTGGGTCGCGTTCAGGGGCCCGCCGCGGGTCATCGTCCAGATCAGCTGGAAGTCGGTCACCGTCCAGATCGCGGAGAAGGAGACGAGGATGGTGGTGACGGGCAGCAGCAGTGGCCAGACGATGCGGCGGAAGATGGTGACCGGGCCGGCGCCGTCGATGGAGGCGGCTTCGAGCAGTTCGCGGGGCACCGCCTGTAGCCCGGCGAGATAGCCGATGGTGAAATAGGGCAGCCCGCGCCAGACGTTGACGACGATGAGGCTGGCCCGCGCGAGCCAGGTCTCACCCAGGAAGTTGATGTAGCCGTGGATCAGCCCGAGATGGACGAGCAGCCAGGAGATCGCGGAGAACTGGGGATCGAGCAGCCATTCCCAGGCGAGCGCGGAGAGCACGGTGGGCGCGACCCAGGGCAGCAGCATGACCGCGCGGGTGATGCGGTAGAAGCGGAAGCGGCGGTTGAGCAGCAAGGCGAGCGCGAGGCCGAGCGCGACCTTCAGGACCTCGGCGCAGGTGGTATAGAAGAGCGCGTAGAAGGCGGCGCCGAGGAAGACCGGGTCGCGCAGCAGCGCGGCGTAGTTGGCGAGCCCGACGAAGGCGCCGGCGGTGCCGAGGCTCGCGTCCGTCAGGCTGAGCCAGACCCCGAGCACCAGCGGCCAGGCCAGCAGCCCGCCGAGGATGAGCACGGTCGGCGCCACCAGCAGCGGGCCGAGCCGGTTGGGCGCGTCGAACCAGCGCCCCATCCCGCCCGCCCCGCCCGCCACCGCGGCGCGGCCCGCTCAGCCGTAGATCGCCTTGAGCCGCTTCTCGGCGGTGGCCGCCGCCGCCTGCGGGCTGGTGCCGTTGACGCAGGCGTCGGCGAACATGTCGACGATGACGAAATTGTTGAGCGCGGTCGCCGCCTGCCGGCCCGGGCGGCCGGCCCAGCCGTCGAAATGGGTGCCGGCCAGCACGTCCCGGTAGGGGGTGATGTCGGGGCTCTCGGTCCAGACCGGGAGCTTGGCGTAGCCCTTGAGCGCGGGGGTGACGTAGCCGGTCATCGCGGTGACCCAGGGCCCGACCTGGGCCGCCTCGTTCATGAAGCGGAGATATTCCTTGGCCGCGTTGGGGTAGCGGCAGTAGCGGAAGATGAAGGCCTGGGAGAAGAGATTGTAGACGGTGGGGGTGCCGACGGGGCCGATCGGCAGGTCGGCGTTGTGGGTGTCGGGGAAGATTTTGGGGAACTGCTGCTTGGCGACGAACCAGATGCTGATGCCGTTGATGGTGAGCGAGATCTTGCCGGCGAGGAAGGACTGGTTGTTGGAAGGGTCGAGCCAGGAGGAGGTGCCCGGGATCATGGTCTCGTAGAGCGCCTTGGCGTAGGCCAGCGCCGCGTGGGTCGCTTTCGAGTTGATGGCGACCTTGTTTTCGGCGTCGACCGGCTGGCCGCCGAACCCCCAGAGCAGGGAATAGCACCAGGTGTTGGCGTCCCCCACCGCGTGGCCGAGGGCGAGGCCGATCGGGTGGCCGGTTTTCTTGAGGGCACGGCAGAGTTTGAGGAAATTGTCATAGTCCTTGGGGATCGCGTCGAAGCCGGCTTGCTTGATCCAGCTTTCGCGATAGACCACGGCGGCGCCGGGCGCGCCGATGGGGACCGCGATCCAGCGCTTGAGGTTCTGGTCGTAGCCGTAGGTCTGGGCGACCGGGTACCAGCCGCCCTGGGTCTTGCCGAGATGCTCGCAGACGTCGGACACGTCCACCAGCTTCTCGGGGTAGATGAAGGGATCGTCGTACCAGCCCATGATGATGTCCGGCCCGGAGCCGATCTGGGCGGCGAGCGCGGACTTGGGCTGCACGTCGGTCCAGGTGAGTTCCTGGATCTGGACCGGGACGCCGGTGGCGCGGGTGAAGGCTTCGGTGTTCTTCTTCCATACCGCGTCATCGGTGTTGATGAAGCCGGTCCAGCGCAGGAGCTGGAGCTTCGCGCCCTTCTCGATCGGGTTGAGCGGCTGGTAGGGGGCGGCGAGCGCGGGGCCGCTGGCGGCGAGCGAGGCGGCGGCCGACAATTGCACGAAGCCGCGGCGGGAAATCCCGGTCATGGATGGTTTGCTCCCATGGATGGTTTGCTCCCTGTCTGCCGCCTGGTGGGCGAGGCTCCGGCGCGCGGCGTTGCCGGAACGATTACGGCGACGATAGCGACGGCGGCGGACGGTGGCAATCATGCCCCGCCCGCGCGGGAGGGTCGCGGAGGAGGCTCTTCATCGGCGGGCGGGTTGCTGGTAGCGAGGCGGGCGATCGCAGGGGAGGGTGCAGGTGGTGAAGTTGCGGCGGGGTCGGCATTTCTTCGCGGCCCCGGGGCCGACCAATATTCCCGACCCGGTGCTGCGGGCGATGGATCGCCCGACGGTCGATTTCAACGACCCCGAGTTCCTCGCGGTGTTCGACCGGGCGGTGGCCGGGCTCAAGCGCATCCTGGGCACCACCGGGCATGTGTTCCTCTATGCCGCCTCCGGCCACGGCGCGTGGGAGGGGACGATGCTCAACCTGTTCTCCCCCGGCGACCGGGTGCTGATGGTGGAATCGGGGTATTTCTCCGAGGCGTGGGGGCTGCTTTCGGCCAAGCACGGCATCCTCGTCGAGACGGTGGCGGCGGACTGGCGGCGCGGGGTCGACCTCGGCGCCATCGCCGAGCGGCTCGCCGCCGACCGCGGCCACCAGATCCGCGCCCTCTGCGTCGTCCACAACGAGACCCTGACCGGGGTGACGCTGCCGCTGGGCGAGATCCGCGCCGCCCTGGACGCGGCCGGCCACCCCGCGCTCCTGCTCGCCGATACCATCTCCTCGCTCGGCTCGATGGAATTCGCGATGGACGAAGGCGGGATCGACGCCGTGGTGGGGGGCAGCCAGAAGGGGCTGATGCTGCCGGCGGGGATGAGCTTCACCGCGGTTTCCGCCAGGGCGCTGGCGGCGAGCGCGAAAGCCGGGCTGCCGCGGCATTATTTCGACTGGCGGATGATGATCGAGCGGCGGCACGGCGGCTTCGTCGGCACCGTGCCGGTGGCGTTCTTCTGGGGGCTCGACGAAGCGGTGCGGCGGATCGAGGAGGAGGGGCTCGCGGCGGTGCTGGCGCGCCACCACCGGCTGGCCGAGGCGGTGCGGCGGGCGGTGGCGGCCTGGGCGGGCAACGCGGGACCCGAGATCTTCTGCACCGACGCGGCGCGGCGCTCCGACTCGGTGACCACCGTGCTGCTGGCGGAGGGGGTGGACGCCGAAGCGGTGCGGACGGTGGCACTGGAGCGCTTCAACGTCGGCCTGGGCAGCGGGCTGGGCCGGCTCAACGGACGGGTGTTCCGGATCGGCCATCTCGGCGATCTCAACGAGCCGATGGTGCTGGGGGCGCTGGCCGCGGTGGAGATGGCGCTGGGGCTGGCCGGCGTGCCGCACGCCCCGGGCGGGGTGGCGGCGGCGATGGAGTGGCTGGGGCGGCAGGGCCCGGCGGAAACGTTTTGATAACGTAACGAAAACCCCGCGCGCCGGGGAGACGCTTTATCCCGGCTGCGGCGGGGCGGGTGCCGGGGGCGGCGGTTCGGCGGGCGATTCTGGGGGTGACTCCGGGTGCGACTTTGGGGGCGACTTTGGGGGCGACTCCGGGGGCGATTCGGGCCGCGCGCCGAGCGGGGGGTGTGGTTGCGATTGCGGCTGCGGCTGCGCTGGCGCGGGTGGTTCGGGGCTGGCGGGCGGGGCGAGGCCCAACATGCGGCAGAGGGGCCGGATGGTGCGGCGCAGGCCGGGGGAGGCGGCGAGCAGGGCGGCCATGGCGGGATCGGCGAGGAGGTGGCGGAGCTGGCTGGCGGCCGG
>DAHWFB010000108.1 GCA_027326105.1 Acetobacteraceae bacterium | reverse complement strand
CTCCCGCTAAGCTCACGCCGAACCGTGAAAGGCCCGCCATGCCCGCCGCCCGCCCCATCGTCGTGTTCGATCTCGGCGGCGTGCTGATCGACTGGGACCCGCGCTATCTCTATCGCAAGATCTTCGGCGCGGACGAGGCGGGGATGGAGCATTTCCTCGCCACCGTCTGCACCGCGGCGTGGAACCTGCGCCAGGACGCCGGTCGCAGCCTGGCCGAGGCGAGCAGCGAACTCAAGGCGGAGCATCCCGCCGTGGCCGGGCTGATCGATCTCTGGGCGGAGCGCTGGCCGGAGATGATCGCGGGCGAGATCCCCGCAACCGTCGCCGTTCTGGAGGAACTCCACGCCCGCGGCACGCCGCTCTACGCGCTCACCAACTGGTCGGCCGAGACGTTCCCCCACGCCCGCGCGCGCTTCGCCTTCCTCGCCCGCTTCCGCGGCATCCTGGTGTCCGGCGAGGAGGGGATGGTCAAGCCCGATCCGCGCATCTACCGCCGTCTCTTCGAGCGCTTCGCCATCGCCCCCGAGCGGGCGGTCTTCATCGACGACAATGCCGCCAACGTGGCGGCGGCCGGCGCGCTCGGCCTGCACGCCCATCGCTTCACCGGCGCCCCCGGCCTGCGCGCGGCGCTCGGGGAGCTCGGCCTGCTCGAGGGCTGAGCCGGCCTCGTTTCGCCTCTTTCGCTCGGCCGCGAAAGCGGCAAGGATGGCCCGGCCAGTCACGTCGCAATCGCGCGATGAACGAAAATGAGGGAGGTTGCCATGGCCCGCGTCGCACTCGTCACCGGAGGAACCCGCGGCATCGGTGCCGCGATCAGCAAGGCGCTCAAGGCGGCCGGGCGCAGCGTGGTCGCGAGCTATCACGGCAATGACGCCGCCGCCACCGCCTTCCACGCCGAGACCGCCATCCCGGTGCGCCGCTTCGACGCCGGCAGCTACGCCGAAAGCGAGGCGGCGGTGAAGGCGATCGCGGCGGAATTCGGCGCGGTCGAGATCCTGGTCAACAACGCCGGCATCACCCGCGACGGCACCCTCGCCAAGATGTCGCGCGAGATGTGGGATGCGGTGATCGACACCAACCTCGGCTCCTGCTTCAATCTCTGCAAGGCGACCTTCGAGGGCATGCGCGCGGCGAAGTTCGGCCGGGTGGTCAACATCGGCTCGATCAACGGCCAGGCCGGGCAGTACGGGCAGGTGAACTACGCCGCCGCCAAGTCCGGCATCCACGGCTTCACCAAGGCGCTCGCCCAGGAAGGGGCGCGCTTCGGCATCACCGTCAATGCCATCGCGCCGGGCTATGTCGATACCGAAATGGTGCGCGCGGTGCCGGCGGACGTGTTGCAGAAGATCGTCGCCCGCATCCCGATGGGAAGGCTCGGCCACGCCGAGGACATCGCCCGTGGCGTTGCCTTCCTCACCGCCGACGATGCCGATTTCATCACCGGCTCGACCCTCTCGATCAATGGCGGGCAGCACATGTATTGAGGCCGGGGCGTATTGAGCCGGTGGCGCGGCGGCGGGCGGCGGGCGCGCTGCTCGCCGGCGTCGCGGCACTCGTGCTGTGGTCGTTCCTCGCCCTGCTCGCCCGCGCCGCCGCCGCCCTGCCGCCGCTCGAACTCACCGCGCTGAGCTTTTCGGTGGCGGCGGCCGCGGGCAGCCTCTGGCTCGGGTTGGCCGGCCGGCTCGCGGAACTGCGCCAGGGTCCGCTCGCCTGGGCGCATGGGGTGGGCGGGCTGTTCGGCTTCCACGCGCTTTTCTTCACCGCCCTCGCGCTCGCTCCGGCCGCCGCGGTGACGCTGATCAACTACCAGTGGCCGCTGCTCATCGTGCTGCTGTCGGCGCCGCTGCTCGGGATGCCGCTGGCGGCGCGGCACTGGCTCGGCGCGGCGCTCGGGGTCGGCGGGTGCGCGCTGCTGCTCGGACGCGGGGTGCGCTTCGAGGCCGGGGATCTCGCGGGCTACGCGGCGGCCGGCGGCTCGGCGCTGGTCTGGGCGCTCTATTCGGTGCTCGCCCGCCGCCTCGCGCGGGTGCCGAGCGGGGCGGTGGTCGGCTTCTGCGCCGGCACCGCCCTGCTCGCCGGCCTCGCCCATTTCGCGGTCGAGCCCAGCGTGCTGCCCGGGCGGGCGGCGGCGCTCGCCATTCTCGCCCTCGGGCTCGGGCCGGTCGGCGGCGCCTTTCTGCTGTGGGACGTGGGGATGAAGCGGGGGGATCCGCGCCTGCTCGGCACGCTCGCCTTCGCCACCCCGGTCGCCTCCACGCTGCTGCTCGCGCTCGCGGGCTTCGCCGCCTTCACCCCCACCCTGCTCGCCGCCGCGCTGCTGGTCGCATCCGGCGGGCTGCTCGCCGCGCGCGGCGGGGCGGGGTGAGCCGGCCGATCGCCCGCGGTCGCGCCATCCCGCCGCCCCCGGCCGCGGCCTTCCGGTCGCAGCCTTCCTTGGCAGCGCGCGGGCTTTGCGCCATGGTCCGCGGGCGGGCGAGGGTGCAGCGATGGCAGCGGGCGGGTACCAGGGCTGGGGTCTGGCGACGCGGGCGGTCCATGCCGGGGAGGGGGTCGATCCGGTAACCCGGGCCTCCTCGCCCAGCATCGTCCTCTCCGCGACCTTCGCGCCCACCGAGGTCGCCGGCTTCTCCGCCCGCAACCGCGCGGGCTACGAGGGGTATGTCTATGCCCGCCTCTCCAACCCCACGGTCCACGCGCTGGAGGAGAAGCTCGCCGCCCTCGAAGGGGGCGAGCGGGCGCTCGCCTTCGCCTCCGGCATGGCCGCCTCCCACGCGCTGCTCGCCGGCCGGCTCTCCGCCGGCGATCATCTCGTCATCTCGGACACCAACTACGTCGGCACCGCCGAACTGGTGCGCGATTCGCTGCCGCGCTGGGGGATCTCCGTCACTCCGGTCGATACCTCCGATCCCGCGCGCATCGCCGCAGCGATCGGGCCCGCGACCCGCATGCTCTGGATCGAGACCCCGGCCAACCCGATCCTGCGGCTCGCCGACATCGCCGCCTGCGCGGCCCTCGCGCGCGAGCGGGGGGTGCGCGACGTGGTGGTCGATTCCACCTTCGCCTCCCCCCTCGCCACCCGCCCGCTCGAACTCGGGGCCGATTTCGTGGTCCATTCGCTGACCAAATACATCGGCGGCCATGGCGACGCGATGGGCGGCGCGGTGATCGGGCGGGCGGAGGCGCTGGGCGCGCTGAACCTCGAGGCCAGCGTGCACTACGGTGGCGTGCTCAGCCCGTTCAACGCCTGGCTGATCCTGCGCGGGGCGGCCACCCTGCCCCTGCGGATGCGCGCGCACCAGGAAAACGCCCTCGAACTCGCGCGCGCGCTCGAAGCCCATCCGGCGGTGAAGCGGGTGCACTACCCCGGCCTCGCCTCGCACCCGCAGCACGCGCTCGCGCGCCGGCAGATGGCCAATTTCTCCGGCATGCTGACCTTCCAGACCCATGAGCCCGGCGAGGCGGTGGCCAAGCGGATGATCGAACGGCTGCGGGTGATCCACTACGCGGTCTCGCTCGGCCACCAGCGCTCGCTCCTCTACTGGATCCCGACCGCGGCGGTGATGGCCTCCACCTTCCGGCTCGACGCGCCGGCGGAGGCGGCCTATCGCGCCTTCGCGGGCGAGGGGGTGTTCCGCTTCTCCGTCGGCA
This sequence comes from Acetobacteraceae bacterium, assembly GCA_027326105.1. Taxonomy (GTDB): domain Bacteria; phylum Pseudomonadota; class Alphaproteobacteria; order Acetobacterales; family Acetobacteraceae; genus DAHWFB01. The sequence continues at coordinate 5,534 of DAHWFB010000108.1, read as the reverse complement.
TTGAGGACGCGGCCGACATCGCCGCCGATCTCGCCGGCGCCCTGGCGGGCTGAACGCGGCCCCGGAAGCGCCACTCCGGAAGCGCCACTCCGGAAGCGCCACCCCGGAAGCGCCACCCGGGAAGTGCCACCCGGGAAGCGCCACCCGGCGCGCCCGCCGGTAAGCTGCCCGTAAGCCGGCGGTAAGCGGGCGGCGGGATAACCAGGCTGGCCGAGGCCGGGCGCGGCCGCGAGGGAGGGGCATGCGGGTCCTGGTGGTGGAAGACGAGCCGGAACTGCGCGAGCTGGTGCGCGCCGCGCTGGTGCGCGCCGGCTTCGCGGTGGACGCGACCGGGACGGTCGCGGACGCGGACGAGAGCCTGCGCATGGCGGCCTTCGATGCCGTCGTGCTCGATCTCGGCCTCGCCGACGGAGACGGGCTCACGCTGCTGCGCGGGCTGCGGGCGCGCGGCGAGGCGGTGCCGGTGCTGATCCTGACCGCGCGCGACGGGCCGGACGAGCGGGTCGCCGGGCTCGACGCCGGGTCGGACGATTATCTCGTCAAGCCCTTCCACATGCCCGAACTGCTCTCGCGCATCCGCGCCCTGCTGCGCCGGCCCAACGCGGCACTCGGGCTGCGGCTCGAGGCCGGCAACGTCGCCTTCCTTTCGGTCGAGCGCCAGGCCAGCGTCGCCGGTGCGCCGCTGCGGCTTTCGATGCGCGAGACCGCGCTGCTCGAACTCCTGATGCGCCGCGCCGGGCGGGTGGTGACGCGCGAGGTGATCGAGCAGAGCCTCTACGGGTTCGACGAGCCGCTCGGCTCCAACGCGGTCGAGGTGCTGGTCCACCGGCTGCGCCGCAAGCTCCAGGATGCGGGGGCGAGTCTTTCGGTCCATACGCTGCGCGGGGTGGGCTATCTGCTCTCCGAGGCCGCCTGAACCCGATGCCGGCCAACCCCGCCTCGCCGCCGCGCCGGCCGCGCCGGCCCGGATCGTTGCAGATCATGCTGGCCTGGCGGCTCGCCGCGGTCATGCTGGTGGCGGTGGCGCTCGCCGCGGGCGCGGTCGCCTGGCGCTCGCTGCGCACCGCCCGCACGCTCGAGCACGCGGCCCTGCGCACCCGCGCGCTCGCCATCGCCGAGGCGGTGGTGCCGCTGCCCGACGGGCGCCTCGTCCTGCGCCTGCCGGCGCCGCTGCGGGCGGCCTATATCGCCGCCGAGGGGCGCAATCTCTACGTCGTCCATGATCTGCTCGGGCGGCTCATCGCGCAGTCCAGCCCCGGCGCGGCGGCGCTGCTGGCGCCCTATCTGCCGCGCCGCCCGGGCTATTTCCGCGTCCCGCCGGGACCCGGCTTCGGCCATGGCATGATCGGGCTGGTGCTGCGCGACGACCGGGTCGAGGTCGCGGTCGCCGGCGGCCACGAGCCGCAGGAGCTGCTGGTGGCGAGCCTGTCCCAGGATCTCGTGCTGCGCGGCTTCTGGCTGATCCTCGCGATCGGCGCGGTCGCGGTCGCGATCGGGGTGCTGACCATCCGCCGCGGGCTGGCGCCGCTGCGCCGCGCCTCCGCCATCGCCGGGCGGATCGGGCCCGAGGATCCGCGGCAGCGCCTGCCGGACGAGGACCTGCCGCGGGAGGTGCGCCCGCTGATCCTCGCCGTCAACCGCGCGCTCGCCCGGCTCGAGGAGGGGCTCGAGCGCCAGCGCCGCTTCGCCGCCGATGCCGCCCACCAGTTGCGCACCCCGCTCGCCGTGCTCACCGCCCGGCTCGACGCGATCGAGGGGGAGCAGGCGCGGGCGCTGGCCGCCGACGTCGAGCGGATGAACCGGCTGGTCGATCAGATGCTGAAGCTGGCGCGGCTCGATGCGGTCGCGCTCGACACCTCGGCGCGGGTCGATCTGCACGCGGTCGCGCTCGAGGTGGTCGAGCAGCTGGCACCGCTCGCCATCGCCGGCGGGCGCGAGATCGTGCTCTCCGAGGTGCAGAGCCACAGCCCGGTGCGCGGCAACCGCTGGGCGCTGGCGATGGCGCTGGCCAATCTGGTCGAGAATGCGCTCGCCCACAGCCCGCCCGGGGCCGAGGTGGAGATCGCCGTCGCCCCCGGCTCGCTCGAGGTCCGCGATCGCGGCCCCGGCGTGCCGGAGGCGGAGCGGGCGAGCATCTTCCGCCGCTTCGCGACCACCCGGGCGCACTCAGCCGGGGCTGGGCTGGGGCTTGCGATCGTCGCCGGAATCGCTGCGGCCCATGACGGCAGCGTGGAGGTCGCGGATCGCGCGGGCGGGGGAGCGACGTTCACCTTCCGGGTGGGCAAGAGCCGGATCCTGGGCTGACTTGTGCCCGCTCAGCATGGCGCGGACCAGGTTCTCGCGGTGCTGCCAGCTGGCCAGGACGACGCCGCCGACATGCAGCCCGACGAGCACCAGCAGGAACGAGGTCGCCGCCTTGTGGAGCACGATCACCCAGCCCAATCCGTAATAGGCGTTGGTCTCCAGCATCAGGCCGGAGACGGTGATGAGCAGGAGCGTCCCGATCAGCGCCAGGATCATCGCCGCGCCGGCCGGATTGTGGCCGAGGGTGCGGTGGGCGCGTCCGCGGGCGATCGCGCGCAGATAGGCGAGCGTCGCCCGCGGGGTGCGGACGAAGGCCGCGAACCGGCCGTGGCGGTTGGGTCCGCCGATGCCCCAGCCGATGCGGGCGAGCACCAGCAGCAGCACCGCCACTCCGCCCATCCTATGCAGCCGGTGCCAGCGGGGGTCGAGGAAGCCGAGCACGACCAGGGAAACCACCGCCCAGTGGAAGGCGCGGATGAAGCGGTCCCAAACCGGGACCGCTCCTTCCTTGGCCGTGACCGGCCGGGCCTTGGCCTTGACCGGCCGGGCCTTGGCCGTGACCGGCCGGGTTGCAGCGGGACCGGCCGGCGCCATCAGTTGGCGCCCCGGGCGTTGATCAGCACCTTGGCGGTCGCGGCGTCGACCATCAGCTCGCCGCGGTGGCCGGCCTTGTCGATGGCGCGCGCCGCGTAGCAGGCGCCGACGCGGTGCAGGCCGCGCACGGTGGCGAAGCCCTGGGCGGCGAGCGCCTTCTTCATCGCGGTCGGGCTCATCGGCGTGCCACTCGCGGCGGCCGGGCAGCCTTCCTCGGCGTGGGCCGCCGGGGCGATGGCGAGCAGGCCCGCGGTGGCGCCGAAGGCGAGTGCCGCGGCAAGGGTGAGGGAACGGAAGCGAGGGGTCATCGAACTCTCCTGGTTTGGACCGCACCGTTGTGCGATGCAGCAAACCTGCCAGAGAGTGCTTACGGCCTCCTTACGGAGATCCAGGTAACCATTTGGTATAGTTCACGTCATGCGGAGACCAGCGAAGGCTCCGCCGGGGACCGCGCGGGCAGGCGGATGGCGCCGACGAGGGCGCGCACCTCGGCGCGGGCAGCGACGTGGCTCATCCCGAAGCTGATGCCAATGCCGGCCTCCTTCACGTCCATCAGCGTCAGGCCCTGGAGATAGAGTTCGCGGAAGATCACCCGTTAGCCGAAGCCGCGCACGGTGCGGAAGCCGATGCGCCGCGCCAGCACGTCGAGCGTGGTGCCGACGTCGCGCCGGTTGCGCGCCTCTGCGTTGCCGAGCCGGTTGCGCATCACGATCCAGTCGATCTGGCGGCGCTCGCGGGCGAGGCGGCGCTTGCGCGCCGCCCACACCATCTCGCTGTAGATGGAGGGGTGGATGACGTCGAGATTCTCCGCCTCCACCTTCGCGAGCATGGCGAAATCGACGAAACTGTCGTTGATCGGGGTGATCAGCGTATTCGCCCTGGCGTGGGCGAGGCGGGCGAGGTTGGTGTCCGCGCCCGGGCAGTCGAGGACGATGATGTCGCTCTCGCGGGCCAGATCGGCGACGGCGGCGTCGAGCCGCTGGGCCTCTTCGGCCTCCGCCTCCGCCCGGCTGTCGGCCGCGCTGCGGGAAATGGCGCGGCAGGCGGGGCTGGGCAGGGCGATGGCGCGCCGTTCGGCGAAGGCGGCGCGGGCGGCGAGCGTGCCCGAGAGGGTGGCCTGGCGCGCGTCGAGATCGAGCGCGCCGACCCGCCAGCCGTCGCGCAGGAGCGCCACGATCACGTGCATCGCCACGGTCGACTTCCCCGAGCCACCCTTCTCGTTGCCCAGCACGATGAGATGGGGGCGACGTTCGAGAGCGACGGTGGCCAAGCGGTTCCGAGTCCTCTGAAATGCCCTTTCCCTATGCCATCGCCCGGCGTCCGAGTCTATGCGGCGCCAACGTCTGTGCGGCGCCAAAGTCTATGCGGAAGCCGCCGGCGCCACCGGCCGCACGCCGAGGATATGGGCGATGGCGTAGGTGAGGTCGGCGCGGTTGAGGGTGTAGAAATGGAACTCGTCGACCCCGTTGGCCTGCAACAGCCGCACCTGCTCGGCGGCGATCACGGCGGCGACCATGCGCCGGGTCTCCGCATCGTCGTCGAGTCCCTCGAACATGCGGCCGAGCCAGGGCGGGATCGAGGCGCCGCAGAGGGCGGAAAATCGTGCGGCCTGGGCGAAGTTGGAGACCGGCAGGATCCCGGGGACGATGGGGGCGGTGATGCCCGCCTTCAGGCAGCGGTCAAGGAAACGGAAATAAACCTCTGTATCGAAGAAATACTGGGTGATGGCACGGGTCGCACCGAGGTCGAGCTTGCGCTTGAGGTGGTCGAGGTCGGCTACGGGGCTGGCGGCGCGGGGATGGGTCTCGGGATAGGCGGCGACGGTGATCTCGAAGGGCGCCACCCGGGCCAGCCCGGCGACCAGGGCGGCGGCGTCGGCGTAGCCCTCGCCCGCGGCCACCGGCGCGAGCCCCTCGGGCGCGTCGCCGCGCAGGGCGACGATATGGCGCACCCCGTCCGCCCAGTAGCGGCGGGCGACGGCGTCGATCTCCTCGCGGGTCGCGCCGACGCAGGTCAGATGGGCGGCGGGAACCAGGGCGGTCTCGTGCAGGATGCGCGAGACGGTGGCGTGGGTGCGGGCCTGGGTCGAGCCGCCGGCGCCGTAGGTGACCGAGACGAAGCGCGGCGCCAGCCGCTCGAGCCGGCGGATGCACGACCAGAGCTGGGTTTCCAGCGCCTCGGTGCGGGGGGGAAAGAACTCGAAGGAAAGCCGCGGCGGCGCGAGGTCGCCCTCCGGGGCGGGCAGGCCGGCGAACCGCCGGCCGCTCAGCCAGCGCGCCACCGGTCGGGCCGGATCGTGCAGGATCTCGTGGCTCATGGCAGGTTGCATCCCTCTCGCCGGTGGCGGGAGAGGGTGGTTGCCGCAAGCCGCGCCGCGATGCAAGAGCGGGCCCCGCGGCGGGGCCGCGTTGCAGAGTGCGCGAAGCCGATTACATTAGGGATGGCGGCGTTCGCCGCGGCTCGCGCCTCTCTGCCCGACCCCACCGCCGAGGATCGACCCTGATGAGCGACCTCCTTTCGCGCCCGCGACAACGGGCGGGCCGCCGCCGTGCCGGCGCCGCCCTGCACCGCGCCGCCCTGGCCGGCGCCGCCCTCGCCGGCTCGGCTGCCCTGCTCGGCGGCTGCGCCACCCGCCC
>DAHWFB010000107.1 GCA_027326105.1 Acetobacteraceae bacterium | reverse complement strand
CGTGCGCCGCCCGTTGTGGCAGCCGGCTCGGGCGGGCTTGGCGCGGCGGCGACGGCTATGGGTGGACGCGCCGGTGGGGCCTCGCTGAAACCCCACATATCGCTCCTCTCCCTCGCGGGAGGGTGCTACGGCGGCGAGAATTACACCGTGTCACGGCGCGCCCGAGGGGCAATATAGGCGGGGCGGCGCCGGGCAGGAAACGATTGGGGGTCGGGGGCCTCAGGCCCCGGCCTTGATCGTTGCCCTGTCTTTCCCTGGTGTCTTCGCCTGGCGCGCGGCGGAGGGGCCGTCACGCTTCGTCACACTCCGTAAAGCGGGGCTGTGGCAGGGTGGCGGGCATGGATGTGGAACCTTTCATCGCGCTCAACCGGTTCGGCCTCGGGCGGCGGGCGGGGGAGGGGGTGCCGGCCGATCCGCGGGGGTGGCTGCTCGGGCAGCTGGCGGGGGCCGATCCGGGGCTCGAATCGGGGGCGTTCCGGGGCTTGCCGGAGGGGGCTGCGTGTCTCGCGCGGATCCGGGCGGCGCAGCGCGAGCGCAAGCGGCTGGTCGCGGCCAACGGGGGCAAGCCGCCCAAGGGGTATGTGCCCGATTTCGTGCGCATCTTCCGCGCCGAGGCGCGGGCGGCGCTGGGCCACGCGATCGCCACGCCGGCGCCGTTCCGCGAGCGGCTGGTGTGGTTCTGGGCCAATCATTTCACCGTCTCGACCCGGCAGGGCGGGACCATCGGCATGGTCGGGGCCTATCTGCGCGAGGCGATCCGCCCGCACGTGACCGGGCGGTTCGAGGACATGCTGCGCGCGGTGATGCAGCATCCGGGGATGCTGATGTATCTCGACAACGCGTTCTCGGTCGGGCCCGACAGCCGGCTGGGGCGGCGGACGCATCGGGGGCTGAACGAGAATCTGGCGCGCGAGAGCCTCGAACTCCATACCGTGAGCCTGGCCGGGGGCTATTCCCAGGCGGATGTGACGAACTACGCCAGGATCCTCACCGGCTGGTCGATCGCGCCGAACCGGCCGCCCACCGGCTTCCTGTTCCGGCCCTTCGCCCATGAGCCGGGCAGCCAGGAGGTGATGGGGCGGCGGTTTGCGCCGGGCGAGGAGGGCGGGCTCGAAATGCTGCGCTTTCTTGCGCAGCATCCGGCGACGCACCAGCATCTGGCGCGCCAGCTCTGCCGCCATTTCGTCGCCGACGATCCGCCGGCGGGGGCGGTGGCGCGCATCGCCGGCGTGCTTTCCGCCTCGGGGGGCGATCTCGGGGCCGCCGCGCGGGCGCTCGTCGCGCTGCCCGAGGCGTGGCGGGCGGGGACCAAGCTGCGCCGGCCGATGGGCTATGCGGTCGCCGCGCTGCGGCTGCTCGACCCGCCGTGGCTGGCCCGCGCCCTGCCGTTCGCGATGCTGGGCTCGCTGCGCCTGCTGGGCCAGCCGCTGTGGGCGGCGCCGCTGCCCAATGGATGGTCCGACACCGCGGCCGACTGGTCGGGTTCGGGGGCGGTGATGCGGCGGGCGGACTGGGCCTTCACGCTCGCCGGGCGGGTGCCGCACGCCGAGCCCGCGCATCTCGCCGAATATGCGCTGGGGCCGCTGCTGCGCCCGGCGACGCTGCTCGCGGTGGGCCGGGCGGGCTCGCGGCGGGACGGGCTCACGCTGCTGCTTTCCGCGCCGGAGTTCCAACGCCGATGAAATTGCACCCGACCCGACGGGCGACGCTGCTGGGGCTCGCCGCCAGCCTGATCGGCGGACGCATACCGCTCGCCTTCGCCGCGGCGCCCGGAGAGAAGCGGCTGGTGGTGGTGCTGCTGCGCGGGGCGCTCGACGGGCTGGCGGCGGTGCCGCCCTATGGGGATGGGGCGCTGCGGGGATTGCGCGGGCCGCTGGTGCCGCCCGAGCCGGGGCGGGCGGGCGGCGCGTTCGATCTCGGCGGGTTCTGGGGGCTGCATCCGGCGCTCGGGCATCTGCACGCGATGTATGCGGCGGGCGAGTTCCTGCCGGTGCACGCGATCGCCGGGCCCTATCGGACGCGGAGCCATTTCGAGGGGCAGGATCTGTTGCAGCTCGGCGCCGGGGAGGGGGTGACGAGCGGGTGGCTGAACCGGCTGCTCGGCGTGCTGCCGGCGCGCGCCCAAGGGGCTGCGGCGGAGGGCGAGGGGCTGGCGGTGGGGCTGGCGGTGCCGCTGCTGCTGCGCGGGCCGGCGCGGGTGGGGAGTTTTTCGCCGCAGGTGTTCGCCGCGCCGAGTGCCGATCTGCACGCGCGGCTGGCGGCGCTGCTGGCGCCCGATGCGGTGCTGGGGCCGGCGTTCGCGGAAGGCGAGCGGGAGCGGCGGTTCGATGCCACGGCGTTGCGGGGGGCCGCGCCACGCGGGCGGGCGGCCTATGCGTTCGGGGGCGTGGCGGCGGCGGCGGGCAGGATTCTGGCGGCGCCGGGCGGGCCGCGGATCGCGGCGATGCAACTGGAAGGCTGGGACACGCACGCGGCGCAGGTGGAGCGGCTTCATGGGCCGCTTTCGCGGCTCGATGCCGGGCTGGGGGCGCTGAAATCGGGGCTCGGGGAGGCGTGGCGCCACACCGCGGTCCTGGTGATGACAGAATTCGGCCGCACCGTGCGGGTCAATGGCACGGGTGGGACCGACCACGGAACCGCGACCGCCGCATTCCTCCTCGGCGGCGCGGTCGCGGGAGGGACGGTGAGGGCCGATTGGCCCGGCCTCACCCCCTCCCGCCTTTTTCAGAACCGCGACCTGGCGCCGACGGCAGACCTGCGCAGCCTGGCCAAGGGGGTGCTGGCGGAGCATTTCGGCCTCGGGGCGGGGGCGCTCGCGCGGGTGTTTCCGGGCAGCGAGGCGGCGGCGCCGATGCGGGGCGTGATCCGAAGCTGAATCAAGCAGAAGTTCTTTGGTTCTTTCTTTCAAGAAAGAACAACTTTCTTTCTTCTACCTGCTGCGCTGCGCGTTTCCAGCGTGCGCCCGGTGAGCCGCTCCAGCACGCGCAAGGGCGCACGCTCCGGCTCCGCCATGGCGGCGACGGGGAGGTGGAAGGTCTGCTCGAGCGCCGCGTGGCCGGAGAGGGCGGCGTGAAGGACCATGTCGGTGAAACAGCACCAGGTGGTGGCGGGCGGGAAGGAGAGTTCGGTGGCACGGGCGGTGGATTGCCAGGCGGTGTCGAGCTTGGCGGTGTCGTGCAGGCCGAGCATGAGCCAGTCATAGGGGCTGCGGGTGCCGTGGGTCAGCCGCAGGCGGGCGAGGAGCCAGGAGTGGCCGGGCAGCGGGCCGCGGAGGCGGGGCAGGAAGGCGGTGGCGAAGTCGGCGAAGGGTTCGCCGACGCGCCAATGGCGGGGGGCGCCGTCGTCGGCGATGTTGCAGAAGAGGCGGAGGATGCGGGCGCCGCCGGTGGGACGGGAGGGAAAGGCGTCGACGTGCAGGCGGCGGTCATCCTGGCGGGGGCGGTAGGCGCGGCCAGCGATTTCGGCGGGGCGGAAGCTGGCGCGGGCGCGAACCAGGGCGGGCGCATAGGTGGGCAGGAGGGCGCGCAGCAGCGCCTCGGCCTCGGCGCCGAAGCGGGCGAGGAGGCGGGCCATCGCCTCGCGGTCGGCGCCGGCGAGCGGGCTGGGACCGAGCGCGCCGGTGGCGGGGTCGTAGCTGAGGTTCTTGCGCGCGCCGCCGGTGCTGAGGGGAGCGCGGCCCGGGGTGGCGAGGCCCGGGGTGGCGAGGATTGTGTGCTCGGCGGGCGAGAGGGCGAAGGGGAGGGTGGGGAACAGCAGGATGCGGCCGGCTTCGAGGGCGGCGCGGGCCGCGGTCTGGGTTCCGGCGTCGAACGGCCCGTGCCAGGAGCCGGCGCGCAGGGGCAGGGTGATGGATCCCGCCATGGCTTGCCCTTCTGGCCGCCGGGAGCGGAGGCGCCGGGAGGGCGGCCGTGCTGGCCCCGCGCCCGTGACCGGATCAGGGGTGGGCGGCGGCGGAATGCAAGGCCGGGGAGTGCTGCTGGCGCGGATGTGAAAATTGAACTATCGTTGTGGACAAAGTCCGGAGGTGGCAAGCAACCGTCATGAACTTGTCATGAATAATCCCTTGCAACTTGCATCCCCCGCGCGGACGGATCGCGGGCGGGCGGCGCCGGGCTGGCCGATCTTTCTGCGCCGGTGGCTGGCGCATCCGCTGCGCATGGGCTCGATCGTGCCCTCCTCGCCGGCGCTGTTCCGGCGGGTGCTGCGCCATATGCGGGCGGGGCCGGGCGAGTTCGTGCTCGAACTCGGGGCCGGGACCGGGGTGATCGGGCGGGCGCTGCTGGCCGGCGGGCTGGCCCCGGAGCGGCTGGTGGTGGTGGAGATCGAGCCCGCGATGGCGGCGTATCTGCGCCGGGCGCTGCCGGGGGCGGTGGTGGTCGAGGGCGACGCGCGGCGGCTGCCGACGCTGCTGCCGGCCGGCGTCGCCGGGCGGATCGGAACCGTGATCTGCGGCATTCCGCTGGTGCTGCTGGGCTTCGCCGAGCAGGAGCGGTTCCTGGCCGCGATGGAGGCGGCCGCGCCGGGGCGGGGGTTCCTGCTCTACAGCTACTGCGCGACCTCGCCCCTGCCCGCGCGGCGCCACGGGCTCAAGGCGCGGCGGGTGGCATGGACGGCGCGGAACTTTCCGCCGGCGAGCCTGTGGCGCTACGACCGGCTGCCCGAGCCCGCCGCCGGAGCCGGTCGCAGGCGGGGGTAGATGACCAAGGTTTCATCGCCTCGCCCCGGTAACGTTCACGGAAGCAAGCCCATGTAGAAGGCTTCAAGGCGGCCTCCCGCGGGGGCTGCCACCGGCAGGATCGTTCGCAGGAGACAGCATTCATGCAGATCACCCCTTCCCGCCCCTCACGGCGCGGCCCGCGGATCGCTCTCGCGGCGGCGCTGCTCGCTGGCACCGCGCTCGCGGGGTTCGCCGCCGGCAACGCCGGATTGGCCGCCTCCGGCCCCGCCGCCGCTCCCGCCGGCCCGGTGCAGGCCCCGCCGGTGACCGGGCTGCCGGACTTCACCGGGCTGGTCGCCAGCGTCCACGCCGCCGTCGTCTCGGTCACCACCATGCTCAAGGTGCACAACACCGCCATGGTCGGGCCCGGGCCGCAGATGCCGTTTCCCTTCCCGTTCCCGTTCCGGATGGTGCCGGGCGGGCCGATGCAGCCGGGCCCGATGCAGGGCCAGCCGGTGGAGGCGCGGGGGTCGGGCTTCCTGATCAGCGCGGACGGCTACATCGTCACCAACAACCATGTGGTGAAGAACGCGCGCTCGATCTCGGTCACGCTGACCGACGGAACCCGTCTGCCCGCCCGCATCGTCGGCACCGACCCGCGCACCGATCTCGCGCTGTTGAAGATCGACGCCGGCCGTCCGCTGCCCTACGTGCTGCTCGGCGATTCCAACAAGGCGCGGCCCGGCCAGTGGGTGGTGGCGATGGGCAACCCGTTCGGGCTGGGCGGGACGGTGACCGCCGGGATCGTCTCCGCGCTCGGCCGCAACATCGGCGACGGGCCGTATGACAAGTTCATCCAGACCGACGCGCCGATCAACGAGGGCAATTCGGGCGGGCCGCTGTTCAACCAGAAGGGCCACGTCATCGGCGTCGATACCGCGATCATCAGCCCCTCGGGCGGGTCGGTCGGGATCGGGTTCGCCATCCCCTCGGATACCGTGCGCACGGTGATCGCCCAGTTGCGCAAGAGCGGGCACGTGGTGCGCGGCTATCTCGGGGTGGAGGCGCAACTGATCACGCCGGCGATGGCCGACGCGCTCGGCCTCAGCCACGGCAATGCCGAGCCGAGCGGCGCGCTGATCGCCTCCGTCGAGCCGGGCAGCCCGGCGGCGCGGGCGGGATTGCAGCCCGGTGACGTGATCGCCGCGGTGGATGGGCAGAAGATCGGCAACCCGCAGGATCTCGCGGTCGATATCGCGGCGATCAAGCCGGGGCGGACGGCTTCCGTCCGCTATCTGCGCAACGGCAAGCAGCGGGTGGCGCGGATCGCGCTCGCCGAACTGCCGACCAGCCTCGGCGGCGCCGCACCCGCCGGCCCCGCCGCGCACGCCCGGGTCGGGCTGGCGCTGGCGCCGATCACGCCGGACGTGCGCCGCCAGCTCAATCTGCCGGGGTCCGTCGATGGCGCGCTGGTGGCCGGTGTGGCGCCCGGCTCGCCGGCGGCGGCGGCGGGCATCGAGCCCGGCGACGTGGTGGTGGGGGTGGGCACCGGCGCGGTGCATTCCGCGACCGAGGCGGCGGACGCGATCCGCGCCGCCGAGCGCCACGGCGCCAAGGCGCTGGCGCTGCGCATCCTGCACCACGGCCAGCCCGGGTTCGTCGCGATCGAACTCGGCAACGGCCCCAAGGCGGGCTGAGCGGGCACGCGACCGGCGAGCGATTCGCCGAACGGGGCGGCAGCCGGAACGGGCGGCCTGGGGCGAAGTGGCGCCCCGGGCCGCTCGCCGGCGGCGCGATCAGGCGTGGCCGACCGGGCCCGCGTGCTCGCCGAAGCCGCTCGCCCGCACCAGGGCGGCGAGCAGGCGCAGCGCATCCGGCCCGCCGCGATCGGAAATCGCGCCGGCCTCCATCTCCTCGGCGAGCAGGAGCGCCTGGCTGGCCATGGTCTCCATCGCGCGGCCGAGCACCTCGCGCGAGATCCGGGCGAGGGATTCGGGGTTCACGTAGCCTGATTCAGCGAGCATCGTGGGGGTCTTCCCGGACTGGCCGTTCTGGCATGGATTCCGCCGCGGGACGGGCTTGACGCGGTCGCAGGACAGAGTGGCCGAAGCCGGTTAATAGGGGGTTTGCGGCCGGTTCGCCGCGGAGCCCGCGATGCCCGAATTCCCGCTGATCGACGCCCATGTCCATCTCTACGACCCCGCCCGCATCGCCTATCCCTGGCTCGAGGGCGTGCCCGCGATCGGCGGGGCGCATCTGCCGCGCGACTACCGGGCGGCCTGCGGCGAGGTCGGGGTGGAGCGGATGGTCTTCGCCGAAGTGGACGCGGCGGAGGGGCAAGGGGTGGCGGAAGCGCGCTTCGCCGCGGCGCTGGCCGGCGAAGAGCCGCGGCTCGCCGGGCTGATCGCCTGCGCCCGGGTGGAACGGGGGGCGGCGGTCGCCGAGGAGGTGGCGGCGCTGGCCGAGAGCGGGCTCGTGCGCGGCATCCGCCGGCTGATCCAGGACCGGCCCCCGGGATTCTGCGTAGCGGGGGGCTTCGTCGAGGGGGTGCGCCGGCTGGCGGATTTCGGGCTGCCGTTCGATCTCTGCATCCGCCACCACCAGATGGGCGAGGCGATCGCGCTGGCGCGCGCCTGCCCCGAGGTGGGCTTCGTGCTCGACCATCTCGGCAAGCCGCCGATCGCCGCCGGCGCGCTCGACCCGTGGCGGGGGGAGATCGGCGAACTCGCCCGCCTGCCCAATGTCTGCGTCAAGATCTCCGGCGTGCTGAGCGAGGCGGGGCCGGGCTGGAGCGTCGCCGCCATCCGCCCCTATGTGGCGCACGCGATCGAATGCTTCGGGTTCGGGCGGGCGCTGTTCGGCGGCGACTGGCCGGTGGTGGACCTCGTCGCCAGCCTGCCGGCCTGGGTGGGCGCGCTCGATGCCCTCCTCGCCGGGGCGAGTGCCGCGGAGCGGCGCGCGCTCTACCGCGACAATGCCGCGCGCGTCTA
>DAHWFB010000103.1 GCA_027326105.1 Acetobacteraceae bacterium | reverse complement strand
CCTCTTCGATCTCGCCAACCTCGCCGCCAACGCGGCGCTCGGCGAAGCCGCCGAAGCCACCCTGCTCGCCGCCTGGGCCGGCACCGATCCCTCGCCCGCCGAGCGCCGCGGCTTCCTCGCGCTGAAATGCGCTTCCGCCCTACGCGAGACACTGTGGAGCGCGGTCTCCGAGCAGGAAGCCGCAACGGCGTTCGATTATGCCGCCTACACAGGCGAGAACCAGATCCGCTTCGAGGCGGCATGGGAGGCGTGGCGCGCCGCCGCTTGAGGGAATTGTGGGTTCGGTGCTTTGCGTTGTGGGAATTTGGCGAGTATCCTGCATCCTTCCCGTCCTGGAGCGCTGCCCCGCATGCCCGAGATCCCCGCCGCCGCCCGCATCGTCATCATCGGCGGCGGCATCGTCGGCTGCGCGACCGCCTACCATCTCGCCCGTGCCGGCGCGGGCGACGTGCTGCTGCTGGAACGCCACCGCTTGACCTCGGGCTCCACGTTCCATGCCGCGGGTCTCGTCGGCCAGTTGCGCTCCAGCGCTGCCATCACCCGCCTCCTGGGCCACTCGGTCGCGCTCTACCGCAGGCTGGAGGCGGAAACCGGCCTCGCCACCGGCTGGAAGATGAACGGAGGCCTTCGCCTGGCCTGCAATCAGGAGCGCTGGAGCGAACTCCGCCGCCAAGCCACCACCGCCCGCTCCTTCGGGCTCGAGATGCACTTGCTCACCCCGGCTGAAGCCAAGCGCCTCTGGCCACTGATGGAAACCGCCGATCTCGTCGGTGCGGCCTTCCTGCCCACCGACGGCCAGGTCAACCCGTCCGACGTCACCGCGGCGCTCGCCCGCGGCGCGCGCACCGCCGGCGTCCGCATTCTCGAGGATTGCGAAGTCACCGGCATCGAAATCGCGGGCCGCCGCCCGGTCGCGGTACGCACCCGGGAAGGCCGCATCGGCTGCGAGATCGTGGTCGATTGCGCCGGCCGCTGGGCGCGCGAGGTCGGCGCCATGGCCGATATCACCGTTCCCCTGGTCGCGCTTCGCCACCAGTATCTCATCACCGAGCCCATCCCCGGCACCCCGCGCGATCTCCCCACCCTGCGCGACCCCGACCGTCTCACCTACTACAAGGAGGAAGTCGGCGGGCTGGTCGCCGGCGGTTACGAGCCTGACCCGCAGGACTGGTCGAACGACGGAGCGCCCGATGGCGAAGCATTTCGCCTGCTCGAGCCCGACTGGGACCATTTCCAGCCGATGATGGAGAACCTGATCGCCCGCGTCCCCGCGCTCGCGAACGCCGGCATCCGCCAACTGCTCAACGGGCCGGAAAGCTTCACGCCGGACGGCAATTTCATCCTCGGCGAAGCACCCGGCCTCGCCGGCTTCTTCGTCGCCGCCGGCTTCAACGCGTTCGGCATCGCCGCCGGCGGCGGCGCAGGCGAGGCGCTCGCGGCATGGATCCTGGACGGCGCCCCCCCCTTCGACCTCTGGCCGGCGGATATCCGCCGCTTCGGCCGCAACCAAGCGGACCTAGCCTCGGTTCGCACCCGCACGCGGGAGATGTATGGGCGCCACTACGCCATCGCCTTCCCCCAAGCCGAATTCGCCAGCGCGCGCCCGCTGCGCCGCTCGGCCCTCTACGCCACCCTCGCCGCCCGCGGCGCGGTGTTCGGCGAAAAGCTCGGCTGGGAGCGTCCCAACTGGTTCGCGCGCCCCGGCGAGGAGGCGCACGATGTCCCCTCCTTCGCCCGCCCCAACTGGTTCGCGGCCGTCGGGCGCGAGCATCGCGCGGCCCGTGAACGCGCCGCACTCTTCGACCAATCCTCCTTCGCCAAATTCCTGATGATCGGGCGCGACGCCGAGGAGGTGCTCGATTTCCTTGCCGCCGGCGATCTCCGTAGCCCGCCCGGACGGATCACCTACACCCAACTCCTCGACGAGAAGGGCGGCATCCAGTGCGACCTCACCGCGACCCGTCTTGCGCCGGACCGCTACTTGCTGGTCACCGGCACCGCGAGCGCGACCCGCGACTTCGACTGGATCGCCCGCCACATTCCGGCCGGCTCGAACGCGCATCTGGTCGACGTCACCTCCGCCTACGCCACACTTGCGCTGATGGGCCCCCGCGCCCGCGACATCCTCGCCCGCCTCACCCGCGCCGATCTCGCCAATGCCGCCTTCCCCTTCGGCACCGCGCGCGAAATCCCCGTCGCCGGTGCGCCGGTCATCGCGCTGCGGATCACCTACGTCGGCGAACTCGGCTACGAACTCCACGTGCCGACCGAATTCGCCCTCACGCTCTACGAAGCGCTGCTCGAAGCCGGCGCGACGCTGGGCCTGCAGGACGCCGGCTACCGCGCGATCGAAACCCTTCGCCTGGAGAAGTTCTATCGCGCCTGGGGCGCCGAGGTCGGACCCGACACCACCCCGCTCGAAGCCGGCCTCGCCTGGGCGCTCAAGCGTGACCGTCCCTTCCTTGGCGCGGAAGCCCTGGCCACCGCCCGCACCGCCCCGCTCGGGAAATTCCTCTGCGGCTTCACCGCCGACCCCTCCGTTACCCTGCTCGGGCGCGAGACCATCCTGCGCGATGGCAACCCGGTCGGCTGGCTGACCTCGGGCGGTTTCGGCCACACCATCGACAGGGCGATCGGCTACGGCTATGTCCGCCGGCCAGAGGGCGTCAGCCGTGCTTGGCTGGAGGCGGGCCACTACAGCCTCGAAGTCGAACGCGCGATCGTGCCCTGCCGTCTGCATCTTTCCCCGCCCGTCGATCCGCGGAACGAGAAGGTGAAAGCGTGAGCGAACGATCGACACGGAGGATATCGGCATGAAGTCCCGGGAAGAACTCTGCGCGGTGATCGAGGAGCGTGGCCTCAGCCACGTCAAGGTCGGCGTCTTCGATGTCGATGGCGTGCTCTGCGGCAAATACATGGCGCGTGATAAATTCCTCTCTGCTCTCGATGGCGGCTTCGGCTTCTGTGACGTGGTGCTGGGCTGGGATGTCAACGACCAGCTCTACGACAACACCAAACTCACCGGCTGGCACCAGGGCTATGGCGACGCCGCGGTCCGCCTCCTGCCCGAGACTTGGCGCGAGATGCCGACCGAGGACGGCATGGTCCTGGTGCTCGGCGAATTCGCCGGCCGCCACGAGGCGCTCTGCCCGCGCGGCGCGCTCCGCCGCAGCCTCGCCGGCGCCGCGGCGATGGGCTTCTCGGTCCAGGCTGCCTGCGAGTACGAATTCCTCGTGCTCGACGAACCCACCGCCGCCGCCCGCGCCAAAGGCTTCCGCAATCTCACGCCCATGGGTAGCGGGAATTTCGGCTATTCCGTCCTGCGCAACTCGGTCAACACGGAGTTCTATCGCGGACTCCTCGATCTTTGCGAAGCGATGGAGATGCCGCTCGAAGGGCTGCACGAGGAAACCGGCCCCGGCGCGCTGGAAGCCGCCATCCGCGTCGATGACGCCCTCGCCGCCGCCGACAAGGCGGCGCTGTTCAAGACCTTCACCAAGGTGCTCGCCCAGCGCCAGGGCCGCAGCGCGAGCTTCATGGCGAAATGGGACGCCGCCATGCCCGGCCAGGGTGGGCACGTCCATCTTTCGCTCCGCCGCGCCGACGGCTCCGCCCTCTTCCACGATCCCGCCGCCCCGCGCGCGATCAGCGCCGAGATGCGCCATTTCATCGGCGGCCTGCAGCGTCTCCTGCCCGAACTCACCGCCCTCGTCGCCCCCACCGTCAACGCCTACCGCCGCCTGGTGCCCGGCTACTGGGCGCCCACCGCGGCAAGCTGGGGGATCGACAACCGCACCGTCGCCCTCCGCGCCATTCCCGGAAGCGCCAAGTCCCAGCGGGTGGAATTCCGCGTCCCCGGCGCCGACGCCAACCCCCATCTCGCACTCGCCGCCATGCTCGCCGCCGGCCTGCACGGCATCGCGCACAGGATCGAGCCCGAGGCGCCCTGCGAAGGCAACGCCTACCTCCAGGAATTTCCTTCCGCACTCCAGCTTCCGCGCACGCTCGGCGAGGCCGCCGCGCGGCTGCGCGAGTCGGTTGCCGCACGCGAAGCCTTCGGCGCCGATTTCGTCGAGCATTTCGCCGCCACCCGCGAATGGGAAGAGCGCGAATTCCGCCGCCACGTGAGTGACTGGGAACTCGCCCGCTACTTTGAGATCATCTGAGGCAATTCCATGAGCGAACCGTACCGCCTGGTTTCTCCCGTGGACGGGCGCGTCTATGCCGAACGCCCGCTCGCCGATGCCGGCGCGATCGATACCGCCCTCGATCGCGCCCGACGCGCGCAAGCCTCCTGGCGCCGGGCCAGCCTCGCCGAGCGCGCCGCCATCTGCACCCGCTTCGTCGATGCCTTCGTCGCCAGACGCGAGGAGATCGCCACCGAGCTCACCTGGCAGATGGGCCGCCCGGTGACGCAGACACCCGGCGAGGTTCGCGGCTTCGAAGAGCGTGCGCGCTCGATGATCGCACAGGCCGAAGCAGCGCTCACCGACATCCGCCCGCCCGCGCGCGCGGGTTTCACCCGCTTCATCCGCCGCGAGCCGCTCGGCACCGTCTATGTCATCGGCGCCTGGAACTATCCCTACCTCATCACCGTCAACAGCGTCGTCCCCGCGATCATGGCCGGCAACGCCGTGATCCTGAAGCAGGCCTCGCAGACGCTCCTCTGCGCCGAACGGTTCGCGCAGGCCTTCGCCGAGGCGGGACTCCCCGACGGCGTCTTCCAGTTCCTCCATCTCTCCAACGCGGATGCGGAAGCCGTCATCCGCGACCGCCGCGTGGACTTCGTGGCCTTCACCGGCTCGGTCGCGGTCGGCCACAAGGTCAGCCGCGTCGCCGGCGAACGCTTCATCGGATGCGGGCTCGAACTCGGCGGCAAAGACCCCGCCTACGTGCGCGCGGACGCCGATCTGCAACACGCGATCGGGAACATCGTCGATGGCGCCTTCTTCAATTCCGGCCAGTCCTGCTGCGGCATCGAGCGGATCTACGTCGACCGCCGCGTCTTCGCAGACTTCGTCGCCGGCGCCGCCGAACTCACCCGCGCCTACCGGCTCGGCAATCCCCTCGATGCCACCACCACCCTCGGCCCGCTGGTCAACGCACCCGCTGCCGAATTCGTCCGCCGCCAGACCGCGGAGGCGATCGGGCAAGGCGCCCACGCACTGATCGACCCCGCGCTCTTCCCCGCGGATGCTCCCGGCACGCCCTATCTCGCCCCGCAGATCCTGACCGGCGTCAGCCACCAGATGGCGGTGATGCGCGAGGAGAGTTTCGGCCCCGTCGTCGGCATCATGCCGGTCGCATCCGACGACGAAGCCGTGGCGCTGATGAACGACTCCCCCTACGGCCTCACCGCCTCGATCTGGACCCGCGATCCGATCATCGCGGAAGCGATCGGGGCGCGGGTGGAAACCGGCACCTGCTTCATGAACCGCTGCGACTATCTCGATCCCGAACTCGCCTGGGTCGGCGTGCAGGATTCCGGTCACGGCTGCACGCTTTCCGTGGTCGGCTACGAGCATCTCACGCGGCCGAAATCCTTCCACCTCCGCACCACCCTCTGAAGGACCGCTTCCGATGAGCGAAACGCTGAAGGGCAACTGGAACTATCCCACCTCGGTGCGCTTCGGCGCCGGCCGCATCGCGGAGCTTCCCGAAGCCTGCCGCAGTCTCGGCATGAAGCGCCCGCTTCTGGTCACCGACCGTGGCCTCGCCGGCGTGCAGATCACCCGCGACACGCTCGCTCTTCTCGCAGCCGACGGACTTCCCGCCGGAATCTTTTCGGAGGTGCGCCCCAACCCCGCGGGCGCGGACGTGGAGGCGGGTGTCGTCGCCTATCGCGCGGGTGGACACGACGGCGTCATCGCCTTCGGCGGGGGCAGCGGCATCGACGCCGCAAAGGCGGTCGCGCTCATGGTCGGCCTGGACCGCCCGATCTGGGACTTCGAAGACCGTGATGACTGGTTCACCCGCGTCCGCACCGAGGCCATGGCTCCCGTGGTCGCGGTGCCCACCACCTCGGGCACCGGCTCGGAGGTCGGCCGCGCCTCCGTCATCACCGATGCACGCGACCATACCAAGAAGATCATCTTCCATCCGCGCATGCTGCCCGCGATCGTCATCGCCGATCCCGCCCTCACGCTGGCGCTTCCCGCGCACATCACCGCAGCCGTCGGGATGGACGCGCTCTCACACAATCTCGAAGCCTATTGCAGCCCCTTCTACCATCCGCTGGCGCAGGGCATCGCTCTCGAAGGCATGCGGCTGATCCACGAAAATCTCCCGCTCGCCTATCACCGTGGCGATGATCTCGCCGCCCGCGCGCAGATGATGGCCGCCTCGGCCATGGGTGCCACCGCCTTCCAGAAGGGTCTCGGCGCCATGCACGCGATGAGCCATCCGGTCGGCGCGCTGTTCGACACCCACCACGGCCTCACCAACGCCGTCGTCATGCCCTACGTGCTGGTCTTCAACCGCGCCGCGATCGAGCAGAAACTCACCGCGCTCGCGCGCTATCTCGATCTGCCCGCGCCGTCCTTCCGCGCCGTGCTGGAATGGGTGCTCGACCTGCGCAACGAAATCGGCATCCCCCGCACCCTGGCCGATCTCGGTGTCGGCGAAGCCGACGTCCCCCGCCTCGCCCCGATGGCCGCGCGCGATCCCTCCTGCGGCGGCAACCCCGTCACGCTCGACAAGGAAATACTCGCCGTGCTCTATCGCAAGGCGATTGCCGGCGATCTCGAGTAGGCAGCAAGTCCAGGGCTCCGCCCCGGACGCGTTGGGGCCGGCGGCCCCGGACCCCAATCGTCGGGGGAACCGCTCTTGTTCCTCGCTTGCCCCGCCTACTTCGCCTCGGCCAGATGCTCCCGCAACCGCGGCATCAATTCTACCAGATTGCAGGGTCGATGGCGGCTGTCGAGTTGCCAGCGCAGAATCCCCTCCCACCCGTCCTTCACCGCCCCGGTGCTCCCCGGCAGCGCGAACAGATAGGTCCCGCCGGCAACACCGCCGATCGCGCGCGATTGCATCGCCGATGTCCCCACCTTCTCGAAGCTCAACATCCGGAAAAGCTCGCCGAAGCCTTCGATTTCCTTTTCGATCACGCGCCGGAACGCCTCCGGCGTCACGTCCCGCCCGGTAACCCCCGTCCCTCCGGTGCTGATCACGACATCGACGGCGGGGTCCGCGATCCAGCGCCCCAACAGCGCCGCGATCGCATCGGCATCGTCGCGGACGATCTCCCGGGCCGCCAGCACGTGCCCCGCCGCCACGATCCCCTCGACCAGCGCAGCACCCGAGCTGTCCTCGGCCAGGCCGCGCGTGTCCGAAACCGTGAGCACGGCGATGCGCACGGGCACGAACGCTCTCGATTCATCGATCCGGTTCATCGCCCATCTCCACCCGTTCGGCGGCAAGCCTTATGGCGCTGCGGCCACGCTCGCAAGCCCGTGGGAGGCGGGTGGCGACAGTGCCGGATAGCGTCCCTCGGCAAGACGGTCGAGCGACGGCGCCGGCACCCCGAGCTGCGCCGCGTATCCCCAACTGTAGGCCAGCGCCTGGCGCACGAAGCGCCGCGTCTCCGGGTTGGGAATGGATTCGAGGAACAGCAGCGGGTCGCCGCCGGCCCGAACTTCGGGCTTCCAGCGCATGAAATTCCCCGGCCCGTCGTTGTAGCTCGCGAGCACCCGCAGGAGGTTGTTCTCGATCCCGCCCTGTCGCGCGAGATAGAGCAGGTAGCGCTGCCCGAGCGCCAGGTTGCCACCCGGATCGGCGAGTTCCGCCCAACTCCCCCCGATCGCCCGCGCGGTGGCCGGCATCAACTGCATCAGCCCCTGCGCTCCGGCGCCCGAGCGCGCCCGCGGGTTGAAGTCGGACTCGATACGGGTCAGCGCGTAGACCAGCGCCGGATCGACGCGGAAGCCGCCGCGCGGGCTCAGCGTCGGCATCGGCAACCCAGCCAGCCGCAACGTCCGCCCCGCCCCGCCATTGGCGGCAGAGGCGAAGGGCGCGACCAGGTCGACCATGCCAAGATGGGCGGCGACCAGCATCACCGCCCGCGCCAACACAGGATCGCGCGCTGCCTGCGGCCACAGATCGCGCAATTCCGCCTCCGCGAGCGAGGACTTGCCGACCTCCAGCAGCCCGAACGCGCGTCTCCCGGCGGGGGTGGCGTCGATCGCGGCGACATCGGCCTCGCCCAGCGCCGCGCGCGGGCTGCCCGGGAACAGCGCGATGTCGCGGCCGAGCAGGTGGCGCGCCAGCATGCCATAGAAGCTCCAGCGGTCGCGCGCCGCGCGCTCCATCCAGGGCAGATAGGCGTCCGGCTTGTGCGCGTGCAGCGCGGCCCGCCCCGCCCAGAAGGCGGCGGCCGAGCGCAGTTCGGCGGTCGCCGCCGGGGCACGGGCCGCCTGGCGGAAGAAGACCAGCGCGCGGTCGGGCCGGCCGACCCGCCAGGCCGCGAGCCCGGCGACGAACCCGGCCATCCCCACCCGCCCGCCGGCCTCGCCGATCGCCCCCGAGGCCACCCGCAGCGCCTCGGCGTCGCGGCCCGCGAACAGCATGGATTGCGCCAGCGTGGCGCGCAGGCTCGCGCCATAGAGCCGGCTGATGTGGGCGTTGCGGATGGCCGACAGCGCGGCCGAGAAATGCCGGTTCGCACCCAGCGCCGCGACCCGCTCGTCGAGCCAGGGATTGCGCGCGAGACCAGGGATCGAGGAGCGCGGCGGCGGCGTCGAAGCCACCCGCCCGGCGACCACTCCCGGCCGCGGCAACGCCACCGGCCCCGGCACCGCGGGCAACGTCCATCCTCGCGGCAGCCGGGAGGCGAGCAGCGCTCGGATCGCCGGTGCCTCGGGCAGCCGAGGGTAGCGTCGCAGCCAAGCGGCCAGCTCGGCAGGCGTGGAATGGTGATAGGGCCCGAGATATTTGTCGGCGAGGATGTGCCCGAGCAGCAGCCGGTTCCCGAGACCTGCGGTCTCGCGCGCCGCCTCGGCCATGCGGCCGGCGGCCTGGAGAGCGAAAATGCGACGTATCCGCGCCGCGGTGGCGGGCGAAAGCGGCTGCGGCAGCCCGACCCCGCTACGCCCGAGCGGCGCCACGCGCGGCACGGCCAAGGCCACACTGCTGGCACGCTGTGCCTTCCCTGGTGCCTCGGCCGCATGCGCCGAAGCGCTCGCTCCGGCCAGAATCGCGGCGCCGGCCAGAATGGCACGGGCGGCAGGGAGGCGGGAGAGCGTATTACCGATCCCTCGCATAACCCATCGCCCTACACAACCAAGCCATGAGACGCAACCACTGATGCCGAGATTCTATCCCATTTTTGCTTCCACGGTCGCCGGATCAGCCGCTTGGATTACGATCTTCCGTTCACTTTTTTTCGCCGGCGGACAGGATCTTGCGGCGCAGCAACCGCAGATCGGCCCAGGACTCCCGCTTTGCCGCCGGGCTGCGCAACAAATAGGCTGGGTGGTAGGTGGGCAGGGTCGGCACCGGCCCGGCCAGCCCGGGCACCGGAATTTCGAGCCATTTTCCCCGCAACCGGCGAATTCCTTCCGCCCGCCCGGTCAGCGCCCGCGTCGGCACCGCGCCGAGCAACACGAGCCAGCGCGGCGCGACCAGTGCGATATGGCGCATCAGGAAGGGCAGACAGAGCGCGATTTCGGTATCCGTCGGGTTGCGGTTGCCCGGCGGCCGCCAGGGCAGCACGTTGGTGATGAGCACGCGGGTCCGGTCGAGCCCGACCGAGCCCAGCATGCGGTCGAGCAACTGCCCGGAAGGGCCGACGAAGGGCAGCCCTGCGCGATCTTCCTCCGCCCCCGGCGCCTCACCCACCAGCATCACCGTGGCCTCCGGGTTGCCGTCGGCAAACACCAGTGTGGTCGCGGTCTCGCGCAGCGAACACCCCTCGAAGGCGGCGATCGCGGCGCGCAGCGCCTCGGGGCTTTCCGCCGCGGCCGCCGCCCGCTCGGCGGCGCTCACCGCCGGACCGCCCGCCGCGGGCCGGGGCGAAGCCCGCGGCAGCGGCCTACCCCCCGCGGGCCCGGGCAGCGTGGTGGGCGGTGGCCCAGGCCGCGGGCTCAGCCGGTCCACCGGCGTCTCCTCGAGCGCCTCGTCCGCTCCCCAGGCGAGCGAAAGCGCCAGCGCTTCCATCCATACCCGCCGCGACCCCTCGCCCATGCCCAACTCCGCCCGCGCCGCGCCCGTCCACCGTGCGAGACTGTTCCGTCGCCGCCGGTGTGACAAGCCGCCGATGTCGCGCGCGGTCGATGTGACAAGAAGCCCATGTGACAACCAGCCCGGGCCTCCCTACACTCGCCAGCGGCGGGCGAGGGCGGAATGGTCGACGACGATTCGATGCAGTTCGACGTGGTGATCGTGGGCGCCGGTCCCGCCGGCCTCGCCGCCGCGATCCGGCTCAAGCAGATCGCGCCCGCTGCCAGCGTCTGCGTGGTCGAAAAAGGGGCCGAGGTCGGCGCCCACATCCTCTCCGGCGCGGTCGTCGAGCCGCGCGCGCTGGCCGAGCTTCTCCCCGACTGGGCGGCGCGCGGCGCGCCCCTTTCCACGCCCGCGGGCGAGGACCGCTTTCTGTACCTCACCCAAGCCCGCGCCTTCCGCCTGCCGACCCCGCCGCAGATGCGCAATCACGGCAATTTCATCGGCTCGCTGGGCGATCTCTGCCGCTTCCTCGGCCGCGAGGCGGAAACGCTCGGGGTCGAGATCTACCCCGGCTTCGCCGCCGCCGAACTGATCGAAGAGGAAGGCCGGATCGTCGGCGTCCGCACCGGGGAGATGGGCCGGCGCAAGGATGGTTCCGAAGGCCCCAACTACCAGCCCGGCATGGCGCTTCTCGCCTCCTATGTGCTGCTCGCCGAGGGCTGCCGCGGCTCGCTCAGCGAGCGCGCCATCGCCCGCTTCTCCCTGCGTGAGGGGCACGATCCGCAGACCTACGCGCTCGGCGTCAAGGAGCTCTGGGAAATCCCCGGCCCGAACCACCATCCCGGCCTCGTTGTCCACACCATCGGCTGGCCGCTCGACCGCGCCACCTACGGCGGCTCCTTTCTCTATCATTGGGGGGAGCGGCTGGTCTCCTGGGGCTTCGTGGTCGGGCTCGACTATGCCAACCCCTGGCTTTCTCCGTTCGAGGAGATGCAGCGTGCCAAGACCCATCCCGCGCTCGCCCCCCATTTCGCCGGTGGTCGGCGCATCGCCTATGGCGCCCGCGCGCTGAACGAAGGCGGCTGGCAGTCCATCCCCCGGCTCGCGTTCCCCGGCGGGCTGCTGCTCGGCTGCGCCGCGGGCCTGCTCAACGTGCCCAAGATCAAGGGCAGCCACACCGCCATGAAGTCGGGCATGCTCGCCGCCGAGGCGGTCGCCGCCGCGCTCGCGGCCGACCGTCCGGCCCGGCTCGAAGGCTTCGAGCGGGCCTTGCGGGCGAGCTGGGTCGGCGAAGAACTTTCGCGGGCCCGCAACACCCGCCCCGGCTTCGCCCGTTTCGGCCTGTGGGGCGGCCTCGCCCACGCCGGGCTCGATACCTATCTCCTGCGCGGCCGCGCCCCCTGGACGCTCCACCACCGTCACCCCGACCACGAAACCCTGCGCCCGGCGGATCAGGCGCCGCCGATCGCCTACCCCAAGCCCGACCATACGCTCACCTTCGACCGTCTCTCCTCGGTTTTCCTCAGCAACACCAACCACGCGGAGGACCAGCCGGCCCATCTGCATCTGCGCGAGCCCGCCCGCGCCCTGGCGGTCAACTGGGAACGCTACGCGAGCCCGGAGACCCGCTACTGCCCGGCCGGTGTCTACGAGATCGCCGGCGAGGCCGAGGAGCGCCGACTAGTGATCAACGCCCAGAATTGCGTGCACTGCAAAACCTGTGACATCAAGGACCCCACCCGGAACATCGAGTGGGTGACGCCGGAAGGCGGTGGCGGACCCAACTATCCGGGCGGCATGTAGGCGGGAGAAGTAGCGTGAAAGATCGGCTCATCCGGCGTATGGCGCTGCTGGCGCTCTGCCTCCTCTCGGCCTGTGCCGCGGGCAACGCGCCCGGCTTCGCCGCGGCGATCGACCCCTCACCCACCGCCCTCGGCCGCGCCTACGGCGATTTCCTGATCGGTGGCTTCGCCGCCGGGCAGATGGATTTCCGCCGCGCCGCACACGCGCTCGAGGCCGCCCTCGCGGTCACCCCGCAAGATACCACCCTGCGCCGGGAGGCCTTCCTCGCCGCGCTCGACGCCGGCCTGCCCGGTGCCACGCGCCTCGCCAGGACGCTGCCCCACGAGGAGATCGCACAGCTTCTCCTCGCCGACGAGGAGGTCACCGCCGGCCGCTTCGGCCTCGCCGTGCAGCGGTTCGCCGCCATGCCGGACGGCGGCATCGCCGCCATGCTCAAGCCGATCCTGCTCGGCTGGGCCCAGGCCGGCGCGGGGCAGGCGGACGCGGCGCTCGCTACCCTCGAACCCTTCGTCCGCGGCAAGCGCTTCCGCGGCATCTATGCGCTGCACGCCGCACTCATCGCCGATCTTGCCGGCCGCAAGCGCCAGGCGGGAAAGTTCTACCATCTCGCCGCCACCTCCTTCGGCGCCGGCAACCTGCGCTTGGCCCAGATCCTCGCCAGTTGGCAGGCGCGCAACGGCCACTTGGCGGAGGCGCGGCGAACGCTCGCCGCCATCGCCCGCCAGGGCCACGGCATCCGCCTGGTTCTCCCGGCGCTCGAACGCAACCCGGCGCCGCTCGCGATCCGCAACGCCGCAGACGGCATCGCCGAGGCGTATCTCGCCCTCGCCGCGAGCTTCCACGCCCGCCACGCCGATCTCGTCGCCCTGCCGCTCCTGCAACTGGCGCTGCGCCTGCGCCCGAACCTCACCGCCGCGCGGCTGGTGCTGGCCGAAGTGATCGATACCGGCAACCACCCCGGCCACGCCCTCGCCGCCCTCGCCCCGGTACGCGCCGCCGACCCGCTCGCTCCGCTCGTCGATCTCCGCCGCGCCCTGCTGCTCCAGGCGGCCGGCCGCCCCGCGGAAGCGGTGGCGCTGCTGAAGACCCTCGCCGCCACCCAAGCCTCGGCGCCCGAGCCGGAGGTGACGCTCGGTGATCTGCTGCGCCAGAGCAAGCATTTCCACGCCGCCGCCGCCGCCTACGGGGCAGCCCTCGCGCGCACCCCCGCCGGCGCGCCCGACCGCTGGCTTCTCCACTACTACCGCGGCATCGCGTACGATCTCGGCGGGGACTGGGCCCGCGCCGAGGCCGATTTCAAGACCGCGCTGAAACTCTCGCCCGACCAGCCCTACGTGCTGAACTACCTGGGCTACAGTTGGGCGGTGAAGGGCCGCCACCTCGGCCGCGCCACCGCCATGATCGCCCGCGCCATGAAGGCGGTGCCCAATGACGGGGCGGTGGTGGACAGCATGGGCTATGTGCTGCTCCGCCGCGGCGACCGCGCCGGCGCGCTCCATTTCCTCGAACGCGCCGTGCATCTGATGCCGGGGGACGCCACCATCAACGGCCATCTCGGGGACGCCTATTGGGCGAGCGGGGAGCACCTGCAGGCGATCTACCAGTGGCGGCGGGCGCTCACGCTCGACCCCAGCGCCAAGGAGCGCGCCCGCCTGCTCGGCCGCCTCGCCCACGGACTGCCAGCGGCCTTCATCATCGCCCCCGCCCCATCCGGCCCCGCGCAAAGCCCACCCGCCACCCCAGCCCCGCCGGCCGCACCCGAAAAAGGCCCGGCCAAGCAATCCACGCCCTGAGGCTCCCGCTGCCGCCACCCGACCCGCTCGCCGCCTGCGCGGACCGTGAGTTCGCTCCCGCCAAGGTCAATCTCCATCTCCACGTGCTCGGCCGGCGCGCAGACGGGTATCACCTGCTCGACAGTCTCGTGGCCTTCGCCAACGTGGGCGACCGGCTCGGGGTGGCGGCGGCGGCGGAAATCACCCTCGCCTGCGTCGGCCCCTTCGCCGCGGCGCTCGCGGGCCCGGGGAAGAATGGCGGACAGCCGAGCGCGGCAGGAGAAAATCTTGTGCTGCGCGCGGCCCGCGCGCTGGCCGATGGATGGGGCGTGACCGAGGGCGCGGCGCTAGTGCTGGAGAAAAGCCTCCCCGTCGCGTCGGGCATCGGCGGCGGCTCGGCGGATGCGGCGGCGAGCTTGCGCCTGCTCGCCCGCCACTGGGGCCTCGCGCCGCCACCCGGCGCGCTCGCGCAACTCGCGGCCGGCCTCGGTGCGGACGTGCCGGTTTGTCTGCACCCCGGCGCCGCACGCATGCAGGGGGTCGGCGACATCCTGCTGCCCTGCCCGCCGCTGCCCCCCTGCGGGCTGGTGCTGGTCAATCCAGGGGTCGCGGTGGCGACGGCGGAGGTGTTCCGCGCCCGCACCGGCGCCTTCTCGGCGCCCGCGCTCCTGCGCCCCTCCTGGCCCGACGCGGCGGCGCTCGCCGCCGACCTCGCCGTCTGCCGCAATGATCTCGAAGCGCCCGCGCTCGGCCTCGCCCCGGTGATCGGGGAGGTGCTCGCGGCACTGCGCACGCGGCCGGAGGTCCTGCTCGCACGCATGAGCGGCTCGGGTGCCACCTGTTTCGGCCTCTGCCCCGACCCCGGCGCGGCGGCGCGGGCAGCGGCGGCTCTCGCCCGTCCCGGTTGGTGGTGCCGAAGCGGCGGGATTTTCCCTTCCCCGCATTAGCGACTATACCTCCCGCGCCGCGCGACAGCGGAGGGAGAACGCCAGATGGACGTGGACACCATCGACCAGCAATACCAGCAACTGCAGACCCAGGCGCAGGGCACCATCAAGGAGTTGCGCGACCTCGCCGGCAAGCTCCAGACCGCCGCCCAGGGCGGCAACCAGGACGCCCGCGAGTGGCTGCTCGACCTCAAAGAGATCGCGCTCGCGATCCAGGCCGAACAGAACCAGGTCGGCGTGCTCCTGCAGGCGCTGCACGGCTTCGTCGCCAACCAGAGCCAGATGCTGGCCCAGCCGTCCTATGCCCAGTCGCAGCCGCAAGGCGGGCTCGGCAGCGTGCCCGCCTATCCGGCGCAGCCAAGCTATCCGGCCCAGCCAGGCTATCCGGCCCAGCAGGGCTATCCGCCGCAGCAAGGCTACGGCCAGCCCCAGCAGGGTGGCGTCTCGGGTATGCTCGGGAGCTTCCTCAATTCGGGCTTCGGCCGCGCGATCGAGATGGGCGCCGGCTTCGGCATCGGCAACGACCTCATCAATACGATCTTCTGAGCGCGGAACCTCGCCGATGGCCTACCGGCACATCCTGCACATGCTGAGCCCGCTCAAGCACATGAGCCCGTTCGACTCGAACATGGCGGTGGACGCGGGCTACGACGTCGTTCTTCCCTATACCGGCGTCGCGCTCGACGAGGTCGCCGGCCTGGTCCAGGACGCGATCTTCTCGCGCGGGCCGAAGGGGGCGAAGGCGACCGGGCTGTTCCTTTCCGGCAAGAGCGCCGAACTCGCGCTCGACATGCTGGAGGCCGCGAAGGCCGCGATGGTGCCGCCCTTCGAGTGCTCGGTCTTCGCCGACCCGGCCGGCTCCTTCACCACTGCCGCCGCGATGGTGGCCAAGGCCGAACGCCATCTCGTCGCCACCCACGGGGTGGCTCTCGCCGGGCGCCGCACTCTGGTCTTCGGCGGCACCGGCGTCGTCGGCTTCGCCGCCGCAGTGATCGCCGCCGGCGAGGGCGCGGAGGTGACGCTTATCGGCCATGACGGGATCGCCCGCGTTGCCCGCCTCGCGGAGACGGCGCAGCGCCGCTTCGGCGTCCATCTCGCCGCCGCGGACGGTAGCAGCGCGGACAGGAAGACCGCGCTGCTCGCCGAGGCCGCCGTCGTCTTCGCCGCCGGCCGCGCCGGGGTCCAGATTCTCGACGCCCAGCAGATCGGCAGCGCCCAGTCGCTGCTGGTCGCCGCCGACGTGAACGCCGTGCCGCCCGCCGGCATCGCCGGGATCGGGGTGATGGACGACGGGGTGGCGATCGGCGGCGCCAACGCGCTCGGCATCGGCGCGCTCGCCATCGGCGTCATCAAATCCCGCGTGCAGGGCGGGCTGTTCCGCCGGATGATCGAGGCCGACCGCCCGCTCTATCTCGACTTCCGCGACGCGTTCCGCCTTGCCCGCGAACTGCTCGCCTGAACGCAAGCTGCTGGTTGTCGCACTCTCCGGCCGGGCCTGCGCCTTCGCCGCCTGGCGGGCGGGGTTCCGCCCGGTGGTGCTCGATCTGTTCGGCGACGCCGACCTGCGGGCGGTCGCCGCCGCGAGCGCGGTGGTGGCCGGCGATCTCGCCGGCGGCTTCGACCCGGCGGCACTGCTCGCCGCCGCCGGGCGGGCGGCGCCGGCGGGCAGCGTCGAAGGGATTCTCTACGGCTCGGGGCTGGAAAACGCGCCCGAGCTGATCTCCGCGCTGGCCACCGGGCGCCGCCTCTACGGCAACCCCGAGGAGACGGTGCGGCGCGTGAAGGACCCCGACGTCTTTTTCCCGGTGCTCGACCGCCTCGGCCTGCCGCGGCCCCGGTTCACGTTCGACCCGCCCGCCGATCCCGCCACCTGGCTCGCCAAGCGCGCCGGCGGGGCGGGCGGCGGGCACGTGCGGGCGGCCACGCGCGAGCCTGCGGCCGGTCGGGTCTATTTCCAGCACCGGGTCGCCGGGAACCCGCTCGCGCTCCTGTTCGCGGCCGACGGAAGGCGCGGGCGCATGCTCGCCTGGAGCAGCCAATGGCCAGACCCTGCGCCCGACGCACCCTTCCGCTTCGGCGGCGCGGCCGGGCCGGTGGTGGTGCCGGGCGCGGTCGGGACGCAGATCGGCCGCGCGCTCGACGCGCTGGTGTCGGCGTTCGGGCTGCGCGGGCTCAACAGCCTCGATCTCCTCGAGAACGGCGGGGAGGGGTTTCACGTGCTCGAAGTGAACCCCCGCCCCGGCGCCGCGCTCGACGTGTTCGACGGGCCGGGGCTTGGCTCGCTCGGCGCCGTCCATCTCGCCGCCTGCGCCGGTGCGCTCGATCACCCTTGGGTGGCGCCGGCCGGGGCGCGGGCGATGCACGTCGTCTATGCCACGGCGGCGGGTGCGGTGCCCGCCGGGCTGGTCTGGCCCGACTGGGTCGCCGATCGGCCGGCCCCGGGCGCCCGCGTCGAACCCGGCTCGCCGGTGTGCACGGTGCTTGCCGCCGCCTCCGACGCGCCAGCCGCGCGCGTGCTCGTTGCGGAGCGCAAGGAGTGGGTTCTCCGCCAACTGGCCTCCAGATCCCCCCATTGTCCCAGGTAAACCAATTCCGCGGAGGGTTTCGATGACCGCCTTCGACACGAGATTCCGCCCCAGCCTCAATCGGCTCGCCGCCCCGCTGGTGGAGGACCTGGTGGCTGGGGCCGAGCGTCTGCGCATTCTGATCAGCCGCGCGGAATGCGGCGTGCGGCTGGTCGATGCCGGGATCGGCTGTCCCGGTTCCCTCGACGCCGGGCGGCGGATCGCGGAAATCTGCATGGGCGGGCTGGGCAGCGTGCGGATCGGTGCGGGCGCGGCCTTCCGCCGCTGGGGCTTCGCGGTGGAGGTGGGATCGACCGCCCCGGTGCTCGCCTGTCTCGCGGGGCAGCTTGCGGGATGGCAGTTGACGGAGGGTGAGGGCAAGGGCGCCTTCTTCGCGCTCGGCTCCGGTCCGGCGCGGGCGCTTGCCCGCAAGGAGAAATTGTTCGAGGAACTCGGCTATGCCGACCAGGCGGAAGAGGCGGCGCTGGTGCTGGAGGTGGACCGGTCCCCGCCCGAGGCGCTGCTTGCCCGCATCGCCCAGGCCTGCGGCGTGGCGGCGGAACGGCTGACGGTGATCCTGACCCCCACGACCAGCCTCGCCGGCACCGTGCAGATCGTCGGCCGGGCGCTGGAGGTGGCGCTGCACAAGGCGCATGAGTTGGGGTTTCCGCTCGATCGCATCCGCGACGGGCTGGCGACCGCGCCGCTGCCGCCGCCGGGGGGTGATTTCGTCACCGCCATGGGCCGCACCAACGACGCCATCATCTTCGGCGGGGCCGCGCACCTCTACGTCACCGGCCCGGACGCCGACGCGAAAGAATTGGCCAACGCCCTGCCGAGCCGCGCTTCCCGCGACTACGGCAAGCCCTTCGCCGAGATCTTCCGCGCCTGCAAAGGGAATTTCTACGAGATCGACCGTTCCCTGTTCAGCCCGGCGCGCGCCGCGGTGACGGCGGTCGAATCCGGGCACAGCTTCCACGCCGGCGCGCTGGACGAGGAACTTCTCGAGATCTCGTTCGCCTGACGATCGGGGTGCAGAGGCGCAGCCCCTGGCCTTCGCCTGCTCGCGTTCGTTCAAGCGGCGATCAGCAATTCCCCGGTGCCGCGGGCGGCGGAATCGCCGGTCAGGCGCCGCGTGGCGGCGAAGCGGCCGGCGAGGTGCGGGCTGAGCGGACGCAGCCAGGCTTCGAGCAGCCGGACGAAGCCGAGGCTGTGGGTGCCATGGTCGGCGAAGCCAGGCAGCAGGGCCGCCGGCGGGTGGGCTGCGAGGATGCTGCCGCGGCGCATCTGAAAGCCCGGGTAGCGGCCGATGGCGCCGAGCACGATGAGGGTGCCGGCGAACATGCGCGCGGCGGCGAAGTCCCCCGCCGCGCCCTCGATGAGAACGGTGCCGCGGCGCATCCGCTCGCCCGCGCGCGGGCCGGCGCTGCCGTGCACGACGACCAGCCCGCCGGTCATGCCCATCGGTTCGCCGGCCAGTCCGCCGCCTGCCGCTTCGCCCGCCGAGCCTTCGATCACCAGCACGCCGGCCTTCATCGCCGCCCCCGCGCCGTCCCCGGCATCGCCGGTGACGAGGATTTCGCCGCCGGCCATCGAACGGGCGAGTTCCTCTCCGCCCTGACCTTCGACGACGAGGCGGCCGGCGGTCATCGCCGCTCCCGCGCGCAGGAGCCGCCCGCCTTCGGGGCGCAGGGTGAGGGTCTCGCCCGGCGTGCCGGTGATGGCGAAGAGTTCCCCGCAGGGGAGTGCGCGGTTGCCGCAGGGAAGCGGGATCCGGGCGATCTCTTCGAGCGCCAGTGCGGCGAGACGCTCGGGGAGGAGTGCCCCGACATCGACCGCCTGGGCGGGTCCCGCGCGCAGGGTGAAGACGAACCCGCCCATCAACCGGCCCCCTGCAGGATCGCGCGCAAATGGAAATGGAACGGGCCCAGCTTGCCGCCGTAGTTGCCGGCGGTGATGCCGACGACGCCGCCCGCGCCACCCAGGCCGCAGACCGCTTCCATGCCGGTGCGCATGGCGGTGCGGATGTCGGTCTCCGCAAGACCGTCGATGACGATCTCCAGCACGGCGCCGACCTCGGGCGGAAGCCTGCTCGTGGCGTAGCCTTTCAGCGTCGGGCAATAGGCGTCGTTGGTGGAGGCGATCAGCGCCCGGTAGCGCGAGCCGACCTTGGAGCCCGAGCGCACGACGCCGCCGGGAAAGGGCAGGATGACGTTGGGCACCGCACGCATGGCCTCGACCGCCCGTTCGGCGGCCGCGCGCGCCGCGGCGGGGCTCTGGGCGAGGATCAGGAAGTTGCCGCCGCCGACACCGCGCGCCATGCCGGTATCGTCGGCGCAGAGGAACTCCCCGTCCATCACCGGCAACCGCCAATAGCGCCGCCCGGCGATGCGTTTGGCGATCTGGTGTCCGTCCCCGAAATAGCGCAGCACCGCACCGAGCTTGAGCCGTTCCGCGCCCTCGAGGCCGGAGAAGCAGGCCGAGCCTGCGGTGGTCAACACGCACTGGCCGACGCGGTTCTGGATCTGCTTCTGCAATTCCTTGGTCGCCATCGCGAACAGCAGCACGGCGACGCCGGGCCGGCCGTCCGGTGTCTCCGCGGGGGCGAGTTCGCGCTCGATCCCCGCCTCGCAGCCGCAGGCGATGACCGAGGTGGCGAAGCCCGTCATCGAGGTCGCGGCGGTGACCGCCCAGTGGCGGGTGTCGGCGGTGATGACGAGGCGCGTGGCCTTCATGGCGAAGGCTTCGGCGAAGGTATCCTCGATGGCGACGCCGTTGACGATCATGCCAGCGCCGAACCGGCGCAAGGATGGGCGAAACGTGGACCGCTCTCCGCCACCTGGTCGTCGGAGATGCGGAAGTTTCCTGCCCTCACCGTGAGATTCTCCGCGAAGAACGAGTCGATGCGGGATTCGATGGCGCGGTCGTAGGCGGGTTCGGTGACGTGGGTGCCGCCCTGCACGCTGGCGATGACGCGGCCGTCGCGCACCACCTGCGTGCCGTCCTTGAAGACCAGCGCGGGGCGCGAGAACATCGCCTCGCGGTCGGGATCGTCGGCGAGCACGGTGATATCCGCCGCCGCGCCGGCGCCGAGATGGCCACGGTCGGCAAGCCCGAGGATGCGCGCCGGCCCGGCGCGGGTGATGATGGCGATCTCGTCCAGCGAATATTCGCGCCGGATCGAGCCCAGCGTGCTCGCCGCCGCGGCCTCCGGGTGGATGGTCGCGAGCATGGAATCGCGAAACCCCTTGTCCATCAGGAGCCGGATCAGGTGCGGATAGGTGGTGAAGGGCGCGCCGTTGGGATGGTCGGTGGTGAGGAAGACGCGCCAGGGATCCTCGATCAGCAGAAACAGCTCGAGCCCGATCGCCCACTGCAGCGCGTTGACGAAATTCTGGTCACGGTAGCGGAACGGCACCAGGCCGCAGCCGCCGTCGCACTCGATATCCATGCACACCCACTTCTTGGGGCTGGCGAAGCGGCGGTTGCGGTATTGGGACATGGTATCGCCCGAGGCGGTCACCGTCTGGCCGAACATCACCTGGCCGATATCGACACTGACATGGCGCGATCGGTTCACCGCCTCCGCGATCCGCGCGGCGGCCGAGGAGAAGCGCCGATCACCCTCCGTCCCGTAGGAGTGGAATTGCAGATGGGTGAGATGGATCGGCAGCCCGTCCGCGGCGGCGATGGTGGCGAGCGTGGTCTCGACATTGCCGGGCAGGCCGAGGTCGTTGGCATGGATGTGCAAGGGATGCACCACGCCGAGATCGCGCAGGGCGGTCGCGAGCGCAGTGACGATGCGCCGCGGCGTGATCTCGTAGAACGGGCTCGGATCGTCGAAATGCAGGCTGCGCCCGTTGAATTTGAAGGCACTGATGCCGCCCGGATTGACCACCTTGACCGCGATCGCCTGGGTCGCGCGCATCATCCAGGCGACATAGTCGGCCAGCTCGCTCGCCGCCGCGCCGCGCGCGAGCAGGCGGAGAAAGCAATCGTCGTTGCCGAGCATGACATAGCAGCCCTTGTCGATCATCGGCGTATCGGCAAGCTCGGCGTGGGCGTGGCGCGCGTTGGCCGGCACCATCGCGGGCTCGAAGACCGCGGTGTAGCCGAGTTCGGCGTAGCGGTAGCCGGTGGTGAACGTCGTCGGGCCGGCCCGCCCGCCGCCCGAGCGCAGCCCGCCCGAACGCAGCCCGCCCGCGCGCGCATCGGGGTTCTCGCGCTGGTCGGCGATCATCAGGCTGCGCGCGATGTTCACCTTGCCGCCGGCGATGTGGCTGTGCATGTCGATCCCGCCGGCCATCACCACCTTGCCGGAGACGTCGATGTCGCGGGCGGCGGGCGAACCGTGCGGGGCGGAAATGATGCGCCCGTCGGCGAAGAAGAGATCGGCGCCGTCGCCCGCGCGCCCCTGCGCGGGATCGAAGATGCGTCCGCCGCGCAGGGCAGTGACCGCGCTCATGAAGAGGCTCCGGGGAGTGCCGCGATCACGGCCGCGAGGGTTTGCGCGACCGAGGGCAGCGCGGTTTCGCGCAGGCGGCGCAGCGGGAGGGAGACCACGCCGTCGGAACGGAAGACGAGGCCGGCGTGGTCGATCCCCGGCGTGCCGACCGGAAGAAACACGTCCGGCTCGCGCGGGAGCGAGAGCCCGGGCGGGGCGAGAAGGATGGTCGGCACCGCGGTCTCGGGCAGCGTGACCTCTCCGCGCAGGGCGGCGATCCAGACCAGCGCGTCGGCCTCGCCCGAGGAAAGCAGGCGGGCGGTTTCGAAGCGGCGGGGATCGTGCTCGATGCCGCCCGGGCCGTAGGCGTGGCGCAGCGGATAGCCCGCCTGCCAGAGCGCGATCTGCGCGGCGCCGACGAGATTCTCCGCCCCCCCCAACGGCAAGGCGGCGGCGCGGCCCTTCTCGTTGAGGTCGCGCACGATCTCGCTCGCGCCGAGAATGACGAGATCGGCGCCGGGGAAATCCATCGCCCCGGCGTTCCAGGCCAGCACCGGATAGGTCGCCGCGCGCAGACGTTCCGTAAGCGTCTCGAACGGGGCGAGGTCCCACCCGGCCCGCGCGGCGGACGGCGGCAGGCGCCCGCCGAGCACGGCGCGCAGCAGCGTCACCGCTTCGAGCAGGCGCCCGGGCGGACACTCGATTCCGCCTTCGGCGCCGGCGCCGGGTCCGATGCGAAGCCGCGGGCGGGCGAGCGGAACCGCCGAGAACAGCGTCGGCGCCACCGGCAGGGCACGCTCGGCCAGGCGCGGAAAGGCGGTCGCGGGATCGGGGCCGAGGGCGAGGAAGAGATCGCAGCGGTTGCGCACCTCGCTCAGCGTGGTGACCATCCAGCCGGTCTCGCGCGCCGCGGGCAGGTTGCGATGGAGCGCGGCGGCGCCGGAATGGTCCACCACGGCGCCGGTCCGTTCGGCGAGCGCGAGCGCGGCGGAAAGCCCGGCGCGGTCGGCCGCGAGCCCACCCACCAGCGGCAGGCGGCTGGCCGCGAGCAGCGCCGCGGCGCGGGCGATCGCCTGCCCGGGCGCGACCTCGGCGCCGGCCACCCGCGCGCCGGCCGCGGGCGGAACGACCAGCGCGAAGCGGGCCGCGCTGATCGGGCAGCCGCCGGCATCGACCGCGAACCCGCCGCCCGCGGGAGAAAGCGTCAGATCGTCGCAGCCGAGCCCGCAGAACGGGCAGACCACCTCGCGGTGGCGCGCATCCTCCGTCACGGTCAATCGTATTTCAGATAGGCGAAGCGCGGGTCTCCGTTGGGGGTGCCTTCGAGCCCGCCGTCCTCGCCGCCGGGCTGCCAGCACACCACCTCCTCGATCTTGCGGGCGAGCGCGAAATCCTTCGCCGTGATGCCCTTGGCGGTATGGGTCATCAGCCGGACCTCGACCCAGGCATAGGAAACCGTGAGATCGGGGTGGTGCCACGCGGCCTCCGCGAGATGGCCCACGGTGTTGACCACCATCAGCGTCGCCTTCCAGGAGTGGGTGCGGAACCTGCGGCGGATCCAGCCCTTTTCCAGGTGCCAGTGGGGCAGCTCCCGGGCCAGCCGCGCGGTGACCTCTGCCTCCTCCATCGCCGCTTCGCGCTCGACCATCGCGTTTCCCCTTGCTGCGCTCGCCCCGCGCGATTCCGCAAGCCGCAGCCTGCTTGACTCGGGGGGAGCGATCTTCCTTGATGGCCCGATGTTAGGCGGGCGCGAGGAGACAGGCAACTCGGACCTCGTGCACGAACCGCAGCACTTGCCCGCGCAGGTGACGGTGACGGCGCCGGCGCGCCTGCATCTCGGCTTCCTTGATCTCAACGGCGGGCTCGGGCGGCGGTTCGGCAGCCTCGGCATCACCCTCGACGCTCCGGCCACGCGCCTCGTCCTCGCCTTCGCCGCGCAGGAGAGTGTGCGCGGGCCGGACGCGGCGCGCGCCCGCGCCCTGCTCGCCCGCGCCGCCGCCGCCGAGGGGATCGCAGCGCCGCTCGCGCTCACCATCGCCGAGGCGATTCCCGCCCACGCCGGGCTGGGCTCGGGAACCCAGCTCGCCCTCGCCATCGCCGCCGCCGCCGCCCGTCTCGCGGGGCACCCGGCGGACGTCGCACGCCTCGCCGCCGGTCTCGATCGCGGGGCGCGTTCGGGCATCGGCATCGCCGCCTTCGCCGCCGGCGGGGTGATCCTCGACGGCGGGCGCGGCCCGGCGACCGCGGTGCCGCCGGTGATCGCCCGCCTCGCATTTCCCCCCGCCTGGCGCATCCTGCTCCTCGCCGACCCCGCCGCCGAGGGGCTCTCCGGCCGCGCCGAGCAGGAGGCGTTCGCCCGCCTGCCGCCGTTTCCCGACCGCGAGGCCGCATCCCTCTGCCGGCTGGTGGTGATGGCGGCACTCCCCGCCCTCGCCGAGCGCGATCTCGCCGGCTTCGGCGCGGCGGTGACCGAATGGCAGGAACGAATCGGCGATCATTTCGCCGCCGTCCAGGGCGGACGCTTCACCAGCCCGCGCGTCGCCGCCGCCCTCGCCGCGCTGCGCCGGGAGGGGGTGGCGGGCGTCGGCCAATCCTCCTGGGGGCCGACCGGCTTCGCCCTCTTCGCCGCCGAGGCCGAGGCCGAACGGGCGCGCGCGGCGATCGACCCCGCGCTCGGGCTCACGCTGTGCGTGACCAGGGGGCGCAACCGGGGGGCGGAGGTGCTTGTATCGGACGCGGGCGAAGGCTGAGCAGGGTCGCGGCAGGGGCCCGGCCGGCGCCGCCCGGGCCCCGGACCCCCCGATCGGTCAGAGCGCCAGCTCCACCACCACGGGCACGTGGTCGGAGGGCTGCTCGCGGGCGCGCTCCTCGCGGTCCGGCCGGGCGGCGCGCAGCGCCTCGGCGGCGGCGGGGGACAGCAGCGCATGGTCGATCCGCAGGCCGAGGTCGCGCTCGAAGGCACGGGCCTGGTAGTCCCAGAAGGTGAAGACGCGCCCGCCCGGATGCAGCGCGCGCACCGCGTCGGTCAGCCCCAGCCAGAGCAGGCGGCGGAAGGCGCTCCGGCTCTCGGGGCGGACCAGCGCATCCTCCGGCCCCAGCGCGCCGGCGGCGAGGTCGGCCTCGGCGGGGCAGATGTTGTAGTCCCCGGCGAGGACGAAGGGGACGTCTTCGGCCAGCAGCGCCGCCGCACGGGCGGCCAGCGCTTCGAGCCAGGCGAGCTTGTAGGCGAAGCCCGCCTCGCCGCCGGAATTGCCGTTGGGCGCGTAGAGATTGCCGACGACCAGGCGATCGGCGGCGACTTCGAGATAGCGCGCCTGCTCGGCGCCCTCGGCGAGGCCGGGAAGCGCGCGCGCGCGCACCACCACCGGCGGGCGGGAGAGGATGGCGACCCCGTTGTAGCTCTTCTGCCCCACCACCTCCGCGCGATAGCCCAGGCCGGCGAAACGTTCGGCGGGAAAGGCGGCGGCTTCGCACTTGATCTCCTGGAGCAGCAGAAGATCCGGCGCCTCGGCCTCGAGCCAGCGCGCCACGTGCTCCGCCCGCGCGCGGATGGAGTTGACGTTCCAGGTCGCGAGCTTCAAATCGCGCCCGCCGGGCTCAGTCGATCGCGAAGCTGGTGCCGCAGCCGCAGGCGCTGGTGGCGTTGGGGTTGCGCACCGCGAAGTGGCTGCCCATCAGACTCTCCTGGTAGTCGAGTTCGGCGCCGGCGAGCAGATCGAGACTGGCGGGATCGCCCAGCACCCGCGCCCCGTCCTCGGCGAGGACCAGATCATCGGGCGCCGCCGCGCGATCGATATCGAAACGGTATTG
>DAHWFB010000091.1 GCA_027326105.1 Acetobacteraceae bacterium | reverse complement strand
GCACGGGCGACGCTGCCCACCCGTACCTCGCGCTCGACCGCAACCCCGGCCTCGATGCCGCGGATGCGCACGAGATAGCCGCCGGGCGCATTGAACGCCGCCACCCGCCGCGCGCTCGCCGGGCTGTCGGTGCCCTGGACCACGGTGATGCGCCCCAGCGCCGCCCCGCGCGCCAGCGCCTCGGACACGAAAAGATCGGCATGGGCCTGCAGGAAGCGGCTGGTGCCGAACTGCACGATGGGGGTGGTCTCGGTCGCCATCCGACCTCCCGCTCAGATCTCGATCATCGCCTTGATGACCGCGCTCTCCGGGCGCAGCCAGTGCGCGAACGCCTCGGCCGCCTCCTCGAGGGGCGCGGAATGGGTGGCGAGCCGGGAGGTCGGCACCAGCCCGGCGCGGATGGCGCGGAACACTTCCGCGAAATCCGCCTCCGTCGCGTTGCGGCTGGAGAGCAGGGTGGTCTCGCGCTTGTGGAACTCGGGGTCGGAGAACCGGATCTCCCCCGCCACGATGGAGACCAGCACATAGCTCCCGCCGTGGGCGACGAAGCCGAACCCGCGCTCCATCGCCCGCGCGCTGCCGGTGGCGTCGAACACGACGTCGTAGCAATCCCCCTCCGTCAGCCGCTGCAACGCCGCCTCGTCGCCGGCGCCGAGGGCGACGGTCGCGGCCACGCCGAGCACGTCAGCGCAGAACTCCAGCCGGTCGCCGCGGAGATCGAACGCGGTGACGATCCCGCCATGGATCATCGCGAACAGCATCACCGCGATGCCGATCGGCCCCGCGCCCACCACCAGCACCCGCCGGTCGGCGAGCGCGCCGGCTCGGCGGACGGCGTGCGCACCGATGGCGAGGAACTCCACCATCGCCGCCTGCTCGGCGCTGATCCCCTCGCAGGGCAGCAGGAACCGCTCGGGCACGGCGAGCAACTCCGCCATCGCCCCGTCCTGGTGCACGCCCAGCACGGAGAGGCGGGTGCAGCAGTTGGTCCGCCTCTGCCGGCAGGCGATGCAGGCGCCGCAGGAGAGATAGGGCATGACCAGCACCGGGTCGCGCGGCGCGAAGCGGCTGCCCGCCGGCGCGGAGACGATCTCCGCGCCGATCTCGTGGCCCATCACCCGCGGGTAGGCCAGATAGGGCTGGTTGCCCTGGAAGATGTGATAGTCGGTGCCGCACACCCCGACCCGGCGGATGCGCAACAGCGCCTCGCCCGGCCCCGGCACCGGCGCGGGCCGCTCGTGCAGGGCGAGCCGGCCCGGCGCCTCGCAAACCAGCGCCTTCATCGCCGCTCAGCGGACACCGGCCTGCCGCTTCTTCTGGATGTTGTCGACATAGACGACGAGGGCGATGAGCAGCCCCTCGATCACCATCTGCCAGAACGAGGACACGCCGAGCAGATTGGCGCCATTGCCGATGGTGGTGAACAGCACCGAGCCGATGAAGCAGCCGAGAATCGTGCCCCGCCCGCCGAACAGGCTCGCCCCTCCCACCACGGCGGCGGCGATCGCCTGCAACTCGGCGCCGACGCCGGCGTTGGGGTTGCCCATGGTCAGCCGGCTGACCAGCAGCATGCCCGCGAAGGCGGCGAACAGCGCGGCGATGCAGTAGCAGACGAGCGTGACTTGGGTGACGTTGATGCCGACCCGGCGCGCCGATTCCGCGTTGCTGCCGATGGCGTAGCAGTAGCGGCCGAGGCGGGTGTAGCGCAGGATGAAGTGCGAGACGAGCCCGATCACCGCCATCAGCACGAACATGGTGGGAATGCCGGCGATCGAGGTGCGGGCGACGAGATCGAGCGAGCTCGGCATGCCCGCGACCGTCATGCCGCCCGAAACCAGGTAGGTCAGGCCGCGAAACCCCTGCAACCCGGCCAGCGTCACGATGAAGGCGGGAATGCCCAGCCGGTCGATGGCGAGACCATTGATCAGCCCGATCAGCAGGCCGAGCGCCACGGTCAGCGGCAGCGCGAGCAGCACCGGCAGGTGGGCGGCGAGCATCATCGCGAACAGGATGCCGGTGAGAGCGGCGACCGAGCCCACCGAAAGATCGATCCCGGCCAGGATGATCGGAAACAGCTCTCCGAAGGCGACGATGGCGTCGATCGACACCTGCCGCATCATGTTGGAGATGTTGCCCGCGGTCAGGAAGTAGCGCGAAAAGACCCCGAGCCCGACCCAGACCAGCACGGTGAAGCCGAGCACGTAGATCTCGACCGGCAGACGATGCCGGAGCGAGGAGGCCTGCGCCTCGTCGGCAACGGCCGGGCCGCTCGGGGTGGTGGCGGGGGCGCTGGCCATGTCACATCTCTCCCTCGAGAAGGGCCGGCGCACGCGGGCGCCGGCCCCGATGCATCAGGCGGAACTACTCACCGAGGAACGGCGTCAGCGTGTATTTCTTCGGATTGAGCAGGCCGGCCATGGCCGGGCTGTCGATGTTGGCCTTGGTCACCACGCTCACGCCCGAATCGACATAGTGCGGAAACACCACGCCGTGGGCGGCGGCGAGTGCATACCACACGCCCGCGTAGCCCATCATGAAGGGGTTCTGCACGATCAGCGCGTCGATCACGCCCTTCTTGACGAAATTGATCTCCTCGCTCGAGGTGTCGAAGGAGACCAGGCAGACCTTGGAGCCGAGGTTCTTCTCCGAAAGCGCGGTGCCGGCGCCGTCACCCTCGATCTCGTTGTCGGCGAAGATGCCCACGAGATGCGGGTTGCGGGTCAGGATGTCCTCCGAATCGGTCAGCGCGCGGGCCGGATCGTTGTTGCCGGTGCGGTGCGCGACGATCTTGAGCCCGGGATATTTCTTGAGCTCGTCGAGGAATCCCTTGTCGCGGTCGTTGAGCGACTGGGCGCCGGCGAGCGCGGTGAGATAGGCCATCTGCCCCGCCACCTTGCCGGTGCGCGCCTTGATGCAGCGCGCCAGCTCGTCCGCCGCCTTCACCCCGCCGGTGTGGTTGTTGGTGGCGAGGAAGGTCACATACTTGCTGGTGTTGGCGTCCGAATCGACGACGATCACCGGAATCCCCGCCGCGGTCGCGTGCGCGATCGGCTTCGCGAGTGCCGCGGCATTGGTCGCGGCGATGACGATGGCGGTGGGCTTGGAGGCGATCGCGTTCTCCATGATCGTCACCTCGCCGGCGACGTCGGCCTCCGAGGTCGCGCCGAGTGTCGAGATTTGCAGGCCGAGCACCTTGGCCGCGGCGCGCGCGCCGTCGAACACGGTCGCCCAGTATTGCGAGGTGGTCGCCTTCACGATGACGTCGATCCTCGCCTTGGAGAAATCGGCCGCGCGCGCGGGGGCCTGGGCGGTGAGCCCGAGCCCGACGGTTGCGGCGGCGAGCAGAAGCAGCTTCTTCATGGTGTCTCCTCTCTGTGGTCGGATCTCTGTGGTCGGACGGATCCTGGTATGGTTGGTCCGGCGCCTCCCGCGTGCGCTCCCCGCCGGGGCGGACTCAGGCGGCCTTGGCTTCGGCTTCGGTGAAGCCGGTCATGTATTTGATGAGTTCCTGCTGGTTGGTCTCCTCCGCCTTCACGACATGCACCACCTGGCCGCGATACATCACCGCCACCCGGTCGGCCACTTCGAGAATTTCGATCAGGTTGTGCCCGATGTAGATCACGCCGACCCCCTCGGCGGCGAGCCGGCGGGACAGTTCGATGACATGCTCGCGCTCCATCACCGCGAGCGCGGCGGTGGGCTCGTCGAGCACCACCACCTTCGCCTTCCAGTAGAGCGCGCGCGCGATCGCCACCGCCTGGCGCTGCCCGCCGGAAAGCCCCGCGACGGTCGCCGCCTTGGGCGGAATCCGGCTCGAAAGCCGCTTCAGCAGCGCCTCCGTCTCGCTCCTGATCTTGGCGTTGTCGACCACCGGAATGCCGAGGAATTTCCGCGTCGGCTCGCGCCCGAGAAAGATGTTGGCGCCGACCGAGAGCGCATCCGCCAGCGCGAGGTCCTGGTAGAC
The DNA here is from genome assembly GCA_027326105.1 of Acetobacteraceae bacterium. Taxonomy (GTDB): domain Bacteria; phylum Pseudomonadota; class Alphaproteobacteria; order Acetobacterales; family Acetobacteraceae; genus DAHWFB01. Next base: position 5,874 of record DAHWFB010000091.1, on the reverse strand, counting down.
CGTCTCGATGCCGAGCGTGCGCGCATGGCGCGGCGAGTCGAACTCCACCTTCTTGCCTTCGAGCCGGATCTCCCCCGCGTCCGCCCGATAGACCCCGGCGACATGCTTGATGGCGGTGGACTTGCCCGCCCCGTTGTCGCCGACCAGCGCCAGCACCTCGCCGGCCTCGAGCGCGAGATCGACCCCGCGCAGCACCTCGACGGGACCGAAACTCTTGAAGATCCCGGACATTTCCAGGAGCGCCATCCGTTCCTCCCCGTTGATCTTTCGTGCCCGCCAATAGAGTGCAAGCCGCGCCGCGCGTCAACGGATTGCGGCGGGAATATGTCGGATGGTTCGCCCGGCGCCGCATCCCATCGGACGGAATCGGCCGATGGGCCAAAGTTGCGCGATCAAGCAACGAGATAGAGCGTGATCCGCGCACCCGTCCGCGCGGATCCTGCGCTAGCGCAGCCGGGCCCCCGTCGCCGCCGCCACCGCGGCCACCACACGCGCGCAGGCGGCCTCGATCTCGGCCTCGGTGAGGCTCTTCTCGCGCGGCTGGAACACCACTTCGAGCGCGAGCGAGCGCATCCCCTCCGCCAGCTCCGGCCCCTCGTAGACATCGAACAGCGCAACCTCGGCGATCAGTTCCCGCTCCGCTGCGCGCGCCGCGCGCAGCACCGCTTCCGCCGCCACCTCGCGCCCGACCAGGAAGGCGAAGTCCCGCCGCAGCGGCTGGAACGGCGAAAGTGCCGGCGCCGCGCGCCGCCGCGCGCGCGGCGGCGCCACCGCTTCGAAATCGACCTCGAACCCCGCCGCCCGCCCGGAGATCCCCATCGCGCCCAGCAGCGCGGGATGCAGTTCGCCGAAATGCCCGAGCACCAGCCGCGGCCCCTGCCGGATCGTCCCCGCCCGCCCGGGGTGGTAGTGCGCCGGCGCCTCCGTCGTCACCGTCAGCGCCGCCATCGGCACCTCCAGTGCCCCGAGCAGCGCGAGCGCGTCGGCCTTGGCGTCGAAGGCATCGCGCGCCCGCGCCGGCGCGGCCCAGTGGCGCGCCGTCGTCCCCGCCCGCAGCCCCGCCGCCATCAGTCGCTGCCCGCCCTCGGCCGCCTCGGTGAACCCGGGCCCGATCTCGAACAGCGCCCCGTCGGCGAACCCGCGCGCCCCGTTGCGCGCCGCCGCCAGCACCAGCGAGGCGAGCGGCGTCGGCCGCAACTGGTCGAGATCGGAGGCGATCGGGTTTTCCAGCCGCAGGGAGGCCGGCGCCTGCCCGAAGCGCGCCGCCTCGCCCGCCGCGAGGAAGCTGAAACTCACGCACTCCTGCAACCCGAGCCCGGCCAGCAGCCGCCGCGCCAGCGCCACCCGCCCCTGGCGCGGGTCGAGCGAGGCCGCCGGCACCGCCGCCGCCCGCGGCAGGGAGACCGCAGGCACCGAATCGAGCCCGACGATGCGCAGCACCTCCTCGACGAGATCGGCCTCCGGCTCGATCGCCGCCGCCCCCGCCTCGGCCGCCCGCACCGCGGCCTCCGCCATGCCCGGCGGCAGGTCGAGCCCGCCGCCCGCCGCGACATCGCGGCGCCACGGCGGCACCGCCACGGTCACGCTCGCCCCATCCCGCGCCCGCTCCTCGAACCCCAAGGCGCCGAGGATCGCCACCGCGCGCTCCGGCGCCACCGCCGCGCCGCCGAGTTCGGCCAGCCGCGCGAACCGCAGCCGCGCCTGCCGCTCCCACGCCGGCGGCGTTCCCGCCGCCACCACCTCGGAGGCCTCGCCGCCGCAGAGATCGAGGATCATCCGGCTCGCCGCCTCCACCGCCGCCGGCATCAGCGCGACGTCGATCCCGCGCTCGAAGCGCGCCCGCGCGTCGGAGGCGATCTGGTGGCGCCGCCCGGTCAGCGCGATGCGGCGCGGATCGAACCAGGCGCATTCGAGAAAAATCTCCCGCGTGCCGGCATCGCACCCGCTCGCCTCGCCGCCCACCACCCCGGCCAGCGCCTGCACCCCGGCGGCGTCCGCGATCACGCAATCCTCCGCCCCCGGCGACACCTCGCGCCCGTGCAGGCCCGCGAAGCGCTCGCCCCGGCCTGGCCGCAGCGTCAGCACCCCGCCCGAGAGTTTCGCGGTATCGAACACATGCAGCGGACGGCCGAGATCGATGGTGAAGAAATTGGTGATATCGACCAGCGCATTGATCGGCCGCAGCCCGACCGCCTCCAGCCGCTCGGCGAGCCAGCGCGGCGAAGCCCCGTTGCGCAACCCGCGGATCGTCCGCCCGAGCACATAGGGGCAGACCTCGGGCATTTCGATCGCGAAGCGCCACCGGCTCGCGAAGGCGCCCGCCACCGGCGCGGCGGCCCAGGGCTTGAGCCGCCCGAGCCCGGCGGCCGCCAGGTCCCGCGCCACCCCGCGCACGGCCAGCGCGTCGCCCCGGTTGGGCGTCACCGCGATCTCGATCACCGGATCGTCGAGCCCCGCCCAGGCGGCGTAGGGCGCGCCCACCGGCGCGTCCGCCGGCAGCTCGACGATGCCCTCGTGGTCGGCGCCCAGCCCCATCTCGCGCGCCGAAAGCAGCATCCCCGCGCTTTCCACCCCGCGGATCTGGCCCACCTTCAGGGTCACGCCGGAGCCGGGAATGACACTCCCCGGCGGCGCGAACACCGCCTTCATTCCCGTTCGCGCGTTGGGCGCGCCGCACACCACGGAGACGATGCCCTCGCCCGCGTCCACCTTGCAGGCCGACAGCCGGTCCGCGTTGGGGTGGCGCGCCGCCTCCACCACGTGGGCGATGCGGAAGGGCGCGAGCGCCGCGCCGCGGTCCTCCACCCCCTCCACTTCCAGCCCGATCGCGGAAAGCCGTTCGGTCAGGGTGGCGAGCGGCGCCTCGCTGTCGAGATGCTCGCCGAGCCAGGCGCGGGTGAATTTCATCCCTCACACGCCCTCGTGCAGCATGGGCGGCGCGAAGGGCGAAAACCCGTAGTGGCGCAGCCAGCGCAGATCGCTCTCGTAGAACGGGCGGAGGTCGTTGATTCCGTGCTTGAGCATGGTCACCCTTTCCACCCCCATGCCGAAGGCGAAGCCCTGCCACTCGCGCGGGTCGAGCCCGCAATTGGCCAGCACGCGCGGATGCACCATGCCCGAGCCCAGAATCTCCAGCCAGTCCCCGCCGCGGCCGATCTCCCCCGTGCGCCGGTTCCAGCCGATATCGACCTCCATCGAGGGTTCGGTGAACGGGAAATAGCTCGCCCGGAAGCGCACCGGCAGCGCCGGGGCGGCGAAGAAGGCGCGCAGGAAGTCGATCAGGCAGCCCTTGAGATGGCCGAGCGTGAGGTCGCGGTCGATCGCGAGCCCCTCGCACTGGTGAAACATCGGGCTATGGGTCGCGTCGTGGTCGGCCCGGTACGTCCGCCCCGGCGCGATCACGCGGATCGGCGGCGGGCTCGCCAGCATGGTACGGATCTGCACCGGGGAGGTATGGGTGCGCAGCACCCGCCGCCGCCCCTCCCGCTCGCCGGGCAGATAGAAGGTGTCCATGTCCTGGCGGGCGGAGTGGTGTTCGGGGATGTTGAGCGCGCCGAAATTGCGCCAGTCGTCCTCCACGTCCGGCCCTTCCGCGACCGCGAACCCCATCGCCCCGAAGATCGCCGCCATCTCCTCCATGGTCCGGCTGATCGGGTGGATGGTGCCGTTCTCGCGGGGCCGGGGCGGCAGGGTGACATCGACCCGCTCCGCCGCGAGCCGCGCCGCCAGCGCCGCCGCCTCCAGTTCCGCCCCCCGCGCCTCGATGCGTGCCGCGAGTTCGTCGCGCAGCCGGTTGAGCGCCGCGCCGCGTTCCCGCCGCGCCTCGGGCGCGGTCTTGCCGAGGTCGCGCAGCAGCAGGGTGAGCCGCCCGCTGCGCCCGAGCAGGCCGACGCGAAGGGCCTCGAGCGCGCGCGGGTCCGCGCAGGCGGCGAGCGCGGAATCCGCTTCCGCGCGAAGGGCTTGGAGTTCGTCGTTCATTCCGGACCTCATCACGCGCCGAACGCGCAACGCGCCCGGAAGCGGCGCGCCGCGCGGGGCGCGCTGCTCTCAAGCCAGCGCGGCTTCGACCTTCTTGACGATTTCGGCGAAACTCGCCGGATCATCGAAGGCGATGGCGGCGAGCACCTTGCGGTCGATCTCGATGCCGCCCTTCTTCAGCCCGGCCATGAAGCGCGAATAGGTCAGCCCATGCTCGCGCACGGCGGCGTTGATGCGCTGGATCCAGAGGCCGCGGAAGTCGCGCTTGCGGTTGCGCCGGTCGCGGTAGGCATATTGCAGCCCCTTCTCGACCTTCTCGAGCGCGGCCCGGTAGGTGGTGGAGGAGCGGCCGAAATACCCCTCGGCCTGCTTGAGGATCTTCTTGTGGCGGGCGTGCGTCGTGACGCCCCGCTTGACCCGTGCCATGTGCTATCTCCTCAGCCGAGCACGTAGGGCGCCCACTGTTTCACGGTGCGCGCGTCCATGTCCGTCATCACCTGCCCGCCGCGCCCGTTGCGCTTGTTCTTCTGCGTCCGCGCCATGAGGTTGTGGCGCTTGCCGCCGGGCCCCGAGATCACCTTGCCGGTGGCGGTGATCTTGAAGCGCTTCTTGACCGAGGATTTGGTCTTCATCTTGGGCATTTTCTCTCCTTCTCGCCTGGATGGCCCGCCGGATGCGGACCGGTCGCGGCCGGGCATGCCCTGACGAGCCCGGAACGCGCGAACGAAGGGCGAGCCTATAGCGGCGCCCGCCGGCAGAGGCAAGGTGGGGGGCGACGTTGGCCGCGAGCGGAGTGACCTGCCCTGCTCCTGCGGACTACAGCGGATGGGAGAGGCTGGCACCCTGCTGTTGCCCCCGGTGTGGCGGCGCGGCGCACATCATGCCTGCTTGTGCCTGCTTGTGTTCACGGTCCTCTCCCCTCCCGGGAAACGCCCCGCCGCACATTCCCAAAAATGGAATCGATGATGTTCGAGGCCACCGCCTTTTCCGAGGCAAAGAAAAGATAGCAGGCCACGGCATTGCGGCTGTTCGTCATTGGCATAGGCTATCTTCTTCCACGATTCGTCGCCTCGGAATCGGTTCATGCGGTCCGCCGGACCCTCGACGGTCGCTCCGGCGGGCCACCTACCGGCAGCTCCTACACCACCAGGGGGGACACGACCGAAAAACTTCGTCCCGCGGGCCGAATCACCCTCTAGGGGAAGGGGTTGGTCGAAAAATACTGGCAATACCAGCGATGGGATTCCGCGGCCGGATTGGAGGAATTCGGCAGAGTCTGCATGCAATAGGGACTCGACCCGAACGGGCCTTTCAGGGGAACCGGCCCGTTACGGGAAGGATCGGTCACATACCAGCCCGGCCCCTTCCAGCCGTTCGAGATCCAGGAATTGAAATACTGCTCGCCCGAACCGCTCTGGGCCGCGGCGATGTTCGCGGCCAGAAGCGGCAGCCCCATCGCCGCCAGGAAGGAAAGCCGCCTCACCATCGAAGCCTCCATCGCCCGATTCCAGCGCCCGCATAGCCCGAGCCCATAGCGGCGCCCGCCGGCAGAGGCAAGGTGGGGGCGTTGGCGGCGGCCTGTAGTTACGATAACGAAACGAATATGGCGCGCGGAAGGGCTGAGGATCACGCGGGTTTCAGGAAACCGCGGGGCGGGGTGGGGTGCAGGGGTGCCGGCGGCGGGGTGGGCGGGGGTGGCGGCTCGGGTGGCTGGTGCGCCGGAGGCTGGTGCGCTGGCGGCTGGGGCGCCGGAGGTTGGGGCGCTGGCGGTTGGGGCGGTGGCAGCTGGGGCAGGCCGAGCATGCGGCAGAGGGGGCGGATGGTGCGGCGCAGGCCGGGCGAGGCGGCGAGCAGGGCGGCCATTGCGGGGTCGTCCAGCAGGTAGCGAAGCTGGCT
>DAHWFB010000087.1 GCA_027326105.1 Acetobacteraceae bacterium | reverse complement strand
AAAGCGCGCGCCGCATCCGCCGGCTCGCGGCTGGCCAGGGCCACGTCCTTGCGCAGGCGGGCGCCGAGGCCGGCGAGTTCGAGGTCGCGTCGCCGGTCGAGCCCGAGGCGGTGGAAAAGTGCGAGCGCCGGGCCGAGGGCACCGGTCTGGGCCAGGGTCAGCACGGCGTGCTGGGCGAGCCAGTCGTCCGTCGCACCGGCGGCGAGCGCGGCCATGGCGCGGTCATGGGCGGCGAAAATCTGCCCTTCCGCCGCCAGCGCCGCCACCTCCGCCCGCGCCGCCTCCCCCATCGGCTCCACCGGCCTCCCTATCGACCCCACCGAATCGCTTCATGGCACCACGGTGCGAAACCCGCCAGGATCGGCGCATGCGAGGCACCGTCCCACCGGACCCTCTGGTCTCTGCCACGCTCGGGGCACGCTGGTTCGACGCGATGATGCGCCGCCGCGCGCGGGAGATCGCCGCCCGCTCGGGGCTCGCCGCCGCCCTACCGCGGGAGGGGCTGCTGCTCGACATCGGCGCCGGGCTCGGCCATCTCGCCGAGGCGGTGCTGGCGGAAGCGCCGGGGCGGCGGTGCCTCGGGCTCGACCCGCGATGGTCGCCACCGGCTCCGCTGGCGGCAAGGCTGCGGGCGCAGATGCCGGGCCGGCTGGGCTGGATCCGCGGCGACGGGATGGCGATTCCACTGGCGGAGGGGGCGGTGGACGGGGTGTGGATCGCCTTCGTTCTCCACCACCTGCCGCCGGACACACAGCGCGCGGTGCTGGCGGAGGCGCGCCGGGTACTGCGCGCGGGCGGGGTGTTCGCGCTGCTCGAGGACACCCCGCGGGACGGCGCGGAGCGGGCGCGAACGGAACGGGCGGATCGGCGGCTGAATTTCGAGCCGGCCGACCTCCCGCACCACTACCGGGCGCCCGGGGAATGGCCAGCTCTGCTGGCGGCGGCGGGTCTTTCCGAACGGCGGCGGGTTTCGTTCCGGCGCATTTTCCCGCCGGCCTCGCTGCGGCCGGTGCAGCACACCGGCTATATCTGCGCAGGCTGATGTCGCCCCCCCCGACCGAGCGCGCGGTGTGACCCGGTGCGACCCGGTGCGGGTGGTAGCGCGGCAGGACCGGCGTCGCGCCTCATCGGCGATAGCATTTCGGAGCGAGGCGCTACCTTTCTGGCTTCTCGAATCATGTTTTACTACTTTTAAGGGTATGCACCGAGGGAACAAATAGGTTTCCGTTGCTGCTGGGCGACAAGAATAACCATTGGGGAATAATTACCACAAAATACAACCATAGATAGTCATTTTTACACCAGAAATCTCCTCTTTCCGAGGAAACCCGGCAGAGCATTCACGTCAGACAGTGGCACGGGCACAGTCTCTGGGTTCGAAATTGTTTACCACTTTTTAAATATCGCTTGCAACAACGTCGCATTTCCAATTTTTTTATGCCGCTCTTTGGCGTAGGATGCGTGCATCGGCGCCTCGCGGTTCGCTTGGCTCCGCGGATTCGCAATTCTGAGTGTGCCATTGCCATAACTACCCGTCATGGTTGTATTCCATGACGCGGCCTTCAACCGAATATGGAGATCGCCGTGGAAATCCTCCGCAAACCCCTGTCTCGCGACGAAGCCCTCAGCCTGGAGGACCGCGCCGCCCGCGCCGCCCATTTCACCCCGCTCGCCCGCGGCGAACGCGGTGGCGCCGGCGAGGTCCCCTTCACCAGCCCGTCCGGCCTGCCGCTCGAACAGCGCGTCGCCGCCGAGCGCTACGGCGAGATCGAGGTCCGCTTCGAACCCGCCGAACGCATCTACTGGTGCCACATGCGCCCGGAGGGGCGGCCAAGCTACACTCCCGGCATGCTGCGCGATCTTTCGGCGATGCAGGCCAGCCTGCGCCAGATCGGGCGCGAACCCGAGGGGGTTGAGGGGGCGCCGCGCTATTTCGTCGTCGGTTCGCGGGTTCCCGGGATCTTCAATCTCGGCGGCGATCTCGCGCTCTTCGCCGCGCTCATCCGCGCCGCCGACCGCGCCGCGCTGCGCGCCTATGCCCATGCCTGCGTCGATGTCGTCTACCACAACGCGGTGTCCTACGACCTGCCGCTGGTGACCATCGCGCTGGTGCAGGGAGACGCGCTCGGCGGCGGCTTCGAGGCGGCGCTCTCCTGCAACGTCATCGTCGCCGAGCGCAGCGCCAAGTTCGGTCTGCCCGAGGTGCTGTTCAATCTCTTCCCCGGCATGGGCGCCTACAGCTTCCTCGCCCGCCGCATCGCCCCGGCCGAGGCCGAACGCATGATCCTCGGCGGCAAGGTCTATACCGCCGAGGAGCTGCACGGGATGGGTCTCGTCGATGTCCTCGCCGAGGACGGGATGGGCGAGGATGCGGTGCGCGCATGGATCGAGCGCCAGGGGCGGCGGCAGATCGCGATCGAGGCGGTCTATCGCACCCGCCGCCGCGTCAACCCGGTCTCGCTCGCCGAACTGCGTGATGTTACCGATATCTGGGTGGAGACGGCGATGCGCCTCGGCGAGTCCGATCTCAAGCGCATGCTGCGGCTGACCGCGGCCCAGGATCGCCGCCATGCCGCCATCGCCCCGGCGGCGTGATGGCGGCCGGCGAGGCTCACCGGCGGGCGGCGAAGAAGGCGCGCAGCAGCGCCGCGCTCTCCCGCTCGCACACACCGCCCACGATTTCAGGCGCCGATAGGGCGCCGGCGGTCTGGAGCACGCGCGGCCCGTGCTCCACCCCGCCGCCCTTCGGGTCGTAAGCGCCGAAGACCAGCCGGCGCAGCCGGTAGAGCCCGATCGCCCCCGCGCACATCGGGCAGGGCTCGAGGGTGACGTAGAGATCGCACCCTGCGAGGCGCCGATCGCCCCGGGTGCGCGTCGCCGCGGCGAGCGCGATGATCTCGGCGTGGCGGGCGGCATCCCCCTCCGCCTCCACCGCGTTGGTCGCCGCCGCGAGCACCGCACCGTCCGGCGCCACCACCACCGCCCCGACCGGCACCTCGCCGCGTTCACCGGCTTCGCGAGCGAGCGCGAGGGCGCGTTCCATCGGGGTCGGCGGGCGGTTCATGCCGTTCTCTTGCCGCAGCGGCGGGGTGCGGTCCAGGATGGCGGAATGCAGACCGCCCAAGCTTCGACACGCCCGGCCATCGGCCTCACCCTCGACGCCGAACCAGCGGGCGGCTGGTCGGCCCACCCTTGGTATGCGCTGCGGCAGAATTATGCCGCGGCGGTCGCCGCCGCCGGCGGGATGCCGCTGCTGCTTCCCCATCTGCCCGCGCTGGCGGCGGACATGCTGGACGCGATCGCCGGGCTGGTGGTGACCGGGGGCGCCTTCGACATCGACCCGGCGCTCTACGGCGCCAGTGGCCGCCATCCCAGCGTCACCCTCAAGGAAGGGCGGACGGCGGCGGAGGCTGCGCTGCTCGAGGGCGCGCGCGCCCGCGACCTGCCGGTGCTGGCGATCTGCGGCGGCGAGCAGTTGCTCGCCGCGCTCGCGGGCGGGCGGCTGCTCCAGCACATCCCCGACGAGGTTCCCGGCGCCTGTGCCCACCAGGGTGGCCCTCCGGGTGCGCCGGCGCACCCGGTCACGCTGGTCCCGGGAACCCGGCTGGCCGCCATCGCGGGAGCGGCGCGGATGCAGGTGTGCTCCTCCCACCACCAGGCGGTGGCCGACCCCGGGCCACGCCTCGTGGTCAACGCCCGCGCCCCCGATGGCGTCATCGAAGGGATCGAGGATCCGGCGGCGCGCTTCTGCATCGGCGTGCAATGGCACCCCGAGTATGGCGCCGATCCCGCCGACGCGCGCCTGTTCGAAGCCTTGATCTCGGCCTGCCGATGAGCGGCGCCCCCCCCGAAAAGGGCGAGCGCATCGCCAAATTCCTCGCCCGCGCCGGCGTCGCCAGCCGCCGCGCCGCCGAGGCGTTGATCGCCGAGGGCAAGGTGGCGCTGAACAATGCGCCGGTCGCCCATCCTGCGACCTTCGTCTCCCCCGGCGATCTCGTCACCGTCGCTGGCAAGCCGGTGGGCGGGAAGGAGCGGACGCGGCTGTGGCGCTACCACAAGCCCGCGGGCCTGGTCTGCACCCACCGCGACCCCGAAGGACGGCCGACGGTGTTCGAGCGGTTGCCGCCGGAACTGCCGCGGGTGGTGAGCATCGGCCGGCTCGATCTCACCAGCGAGGGGCTCCTGCTGCTGACCAACGACGGGGCGCTGGCGCGGCGGCTCGAACTGCCGGCCAACGGCTGGCTGCGCCGCTATCGCGCCCGCGTCCACGGAGTGGTCGATCCCCAGGCGCTCGCGGCGCTGGCCGGGGGAACGACGGTGGACGGGGTCCGCTACGGGCCGATCGCGGCCGGGCTCGATTCGCGCAAGGGCGAGAACGCCTGGCTCACCCTCTCGCTCGCCGAGGGGCGCAACCGCGAGGTGCGCCGCGTGCTCGCCTCCCTCGGCCTCGTCGTCAACCGGCTGATCCGCATCGCCTACGGCCCGTTCCAGCTCGGGCTGCTGGAAGCCGGCGCGGTCGAGGAGGTGCCCGGCAAGGTGCTGCGCGAGCAGACCGGGGACGGAACCAAGACGAAATCAAAAAAGTGAAAGTTCTTTGGTGCTTTCTTTCAGGAAAGAACTGCCCTCTTGTTGCCCGCCTCAAGCCCGCGCGGAAAGGGTGATCGCGACCGGCCGGCTGGGATCGGCGAGGCCGCCGTTGGCGCGGTAGAACCCGTCCCCCCCGCGCGGCAGGGCGCGCGCCACCGTCGCCACCACCCGGCCCTGCACCGCGAGCGCGCGTTCGAGCAGGCGGCGGTTCTCCTCGGCGAGGGCGCCGAGGCGGCGGCCGAGGTCGCCGCTCGCTGCTGCGGCGGCAGCGGAAGGTGGCGCGGCGAGGCCGGCGGCGGCCTGGGCGGCGAGAAACGCCTCGGTCGCGCGCTCCTTTGCTGCCAGGAGGGAAGCGGCGCGGGCGAGATCGAGCCCGCCGAGAGCGGCGTTCTCGGCGGCGAGCGTGTCGGCGAGCGCGACCGCGGCGTCGATCAGGGCGGGGGTCATGGGAGCGTCTCCTTCACGCGGCGGGGCCGGGGGCGGGATGATGGGCCGCCTCCTGGGCTTGCAGCATCGCCTGGAAGACCGGTCCGGCGAGGCCGATGCCGCCGTGGGCCGCCATCTCCTTGCCGATCGCCTGCATCATCAGCGGCTGCCAGGTCTGCTCCGCGGTGCCGCCGCCGAAGGCGCCCTTCGCGGTATCGACGGTCGCGAACATCGGCTTGATCAGGCTGGCGAGCGTCGCTGCCTCGAATTCCTTGGCCGCCGCCCAGATGCGCGCGACTTCCCCGGGCGCCATGCCGGGAACGGCGGGCGGGCCGGCGGCCGGAGCGAGCACCGGCGCCATCAGCGCACCACCAGCCGGGCCTGGAGCGCGCCGGCCGCCTTGATGTTCTCGAGGATGCTGATCATGTCGTGCGGGGTGACGCCAAGCGCGTTGAGGCTGGCGACCAGGCTGCGCAGGGTGACGTTGGCGGGCAGGATGGCGAGCCGCTTGCCCTTGCCGGTGGAAACCCGCACCTGCGGCCCCGGGGTGACGGCGGTGGTGCCGTTGTTGATCGCGCCGCGCGGCTGGCTCACCCGCGGGGCGGCGGTGACCCGGACGGTGATGTTGCCCTGGGCGATCGCGACCGTGCTGATCTGCACGTCCGCCCCCATCACGATGGTGCCGGTGGCCTCGTCCACCACCACCACGGCCGCGCTCTGCGGGTTGACCGTCAGCATCTGGATTTCCGCGAGCGAGGCGACGACGTCGCGGCCGGCGAGGTTGATGCGCACGGTGCGCGGGTCGGTGGCGCGGGCGATCGCCCCCCCGAGCCGGGCGTTGATGACGCCCGCGATCTGCTCGGCGGTGTTGAGGTCGGGGTTGCGCAGCGCGAGGTAGAGATGCTTCTCCGAGGCGAGACGGAACGGCACCGCGCGCTCGACGATGGCGCCGTTGGGGATCTGCCCGGCCGTCGGCACGCCTTGCGTCACCGAGGAGCCGCCCGCCTTGGCGGAAATCGAGCCGGTGATCAGCGCCCCCTGCGCCACCGCGTAGACCTCGCCGTCGGCGGCCATCAGCGGGGTCACCAGGAGCGTCCCGCCGGCGAGGCTCGAAGCGTCGCCGAGAGCGGAGACGGCGACGTCGATCCGCCCGCCGCTGCGGGCGAAGGCGGGGAGGTTGGCGGTGACCATGACAGCGGCGACGTTCTTGGTGGAAAGCTGGGCGGCGGCGCTGTTGGTGTTGACGCCGAGCCGGCCGAGCATGCCGATCAGCGACTGGCGGGTGAAGATCGCGTTGTTGAGCTTGTCGCCGGTGCCGTTCAGTCCGACCACGAGGCCATAGCCGATGAGCTGGTTGTCGCGCACCCCCTCGATGGCAGTGATGTCCTTGATGCGCACCGCGGCGGCGGCGGGGCGCAGCGCGAGGGCGAAGAGGAGGGCGGCGAGAAGAATGGTGAGGCTGCGCTTCGGCACGGGCTTCCTCGCGGGATTCTTGACCGGCGGGTAACGAATTGCGGGCACTCTCGGGTCGGCGGAGCGGCCAGGCTTGCGGAACGGTGGCGGCCGGGATGCTGGCCTCGGCAACGAGTTCTACGCAAGTGCCATGCCAGCGCCGGCGCGGGGAAATCCGCCCAGCCCGCGCCCGCCCTGCCCGGCAGGCTTTGCCGGGCGGCAGATCGGGACCGGCACAGGCAGCGTGCGGCGGGCAGCGTGCGGCGGGCAGGGTGCGGAGCGAAGGATGGGACGATGACCAGGGTATACGGGGTTGGCGCCAGCCGCGGCGCGGCGAAGGTGGGCGGCAGCGGGACCATCGCCAGCTCCGGCGGACCGCGCTTTGCGGTCAGCACCCCGGCGGCGCCGCCCGAGGGGCCGGCGCGGACCACGGCGGCAGCGCCGGTAGTGCTTTCCGGCATGCTCGCGATGCAGGAGGCGGAAAGCGCGGTGCAACGCGACCGCGATTCGCGCCGCCATGGCGAGCAGACGCTGCAGGCGCTCGCCGACCTCCAGCTCGCCCTCCTCGGCGAGGGCGCGGGCGAGGTAGCGCTGCACCGGCTCGCGGCGCTCGGCACCCAGGCACCGCGCGCCGCCGACCCCGCGCTCGACGCGGCGGTGCGCGCGGTCCGGCTGCGGGCACGGATCGAAATCCAGCGCCGGGTGCCGCCGCCGCGGGCAGAGCCCAGCATTGCGGATCCTTGAACAATGACGCCGCGCCCTTGGCGGGCCGCGGAGGCGCGTCTATAAGCCGCCGCCAAGAGAGCAACCCCGGGCCGCGCCCCGCTTGCGGCCCCGCTGCCCCGAAGGACCGCCCCCGATGCTGGTGACCCTGCCGCCCGACTACCGGCCCTCCGAGGACGAGGAGTTCATGAGCCCCGTCCAGCTCGAGTTCTTCCGCCAGAAGCTGCTGCGCTGGCGTGCCGAGCTGCTGCGGGACGCGAGCGGTACGCTCGCCAGCCTCTCCGAAGGCGGCATCCATGAATCCGACATCACCGACCGCGCTTCCGTCGAGACCGACCGGGCGCTCGAGTTGCGCACCCGCGACCGTGCCCGCAAGCTGATCGCCAAGATCGACCAGGCACTCGCACGCATCGATTCCGGCGCCTACGGCTACTGCGAGGAGACCGGCGAGCCGATCGGGCTGCGCCGGCTCGAGGCGCGCCCGATCGCGACCCTCTCGCTGGAGGCCCAGGAGCGGCACGAACGCATGGAGCGCATCCACCGCGACGAGTAGCGGCGGGCGGCGCCACGTTCACAGCCCGATGGCGCGGGCGCATCGGTAGACCAGCGCGCCGGTCGCCGCGGTGCCGGTGAGGTCGATGCTCCAGCGCACCACCCCGAAGCGGAAGCGCGCGCTGTAGCCGTTGATGAAGTCCTGGAGGAAGCGGGCGGGCAGCCGGTCCACCGCGATGCTCCGCCCGTCCGCGAGCACCCTGCCGCTCCCGCGGAAGCGATTGGCGTGCAGGGTGACGACGATGGGAACGGATGCCCCCGCCGGCATGCTCCAGCGCGGGTCGGAGGCGATCAAGTGAGCGCCGGCGGCATCGACCGTCAGGGCGAGCAGGCCGCCGGTGTTGATGCGCGTGCGCATGCCGCAGAAGGCCCCGCCGGTGGTGCCGCCGGAGAAGGCCGACCAGGGGCCGTAGCCGCCGAGATCGGACATCGCCGCGGCCGGGCGCGAGGCAGCGACGGCAGCGACTGCGAGTACGCCGGCGACGGCGGCGGCGCGGGTGCAGGCAGGAAGGTTGCGGAACAGCGGGGGCATCGTCGATCTCCTCGGTTGCACGCGCGCCCGGTCCGAGCGCGCGATCGCAACAGAGCAGGGCGGGCCACCGCGTGTCCCTGAAGCGCTTCACAGCGGATCCCGGCTTCCGCGCGCAGCCGTCTCGCCGAGCCGGCCCGCGGAAGCGCGTTCAGAACGGCAGGATGGCGTCGAGGATCTGCTGGCCGTAGCGTGGCGTCTGCACGTAGGTCAGCGTGCCGCGGCCGCCGTAGGAGATGCGCGCCTCCGCCATCCGGTCGCTCTGCACCGTGTTGTCGCTCGAAATGTCCTGCGGGCGGATGATGCCCTGCACCTTGAGCACGCGCAGCTCGCTGTTCACCCGCATCTCCTGGCGTGCCACCACCACGAGATTGCCGTTGGGCAGCACCTGGGTGATCTCGCCGGCGAGGCTCACCGTCACCGCCTCGTTGCGCTGGATCGAGCCGGTGCCGGTGTTGTTGTTCGAACTCGTCGTCGCCACCAGCGCCGACGGGTTGACGGCGTGGGTGAGCAGGTTGGGAAGCTGGGCCTCGAGGCCGAAGAAGTTGGGCACGCCGAGCGATTCGCCGCCGTTGCGGGTCGCCGTGGTGACGTTCTTGAGTGCTGCCGAATCGGAGATGTTGACCAGGACGGTGACGATGTCGCCCACGCGAGAGGCGCGGTTGTCCTTGAAGAAGGCGCGCGAGCCGGAACGCCACAGGCTGTCGGGCTGGTTCGGCGCCGTGCGCGGGGTCGGCATCGGCATCACCACCGGGCGCCAGCCGCGGCCCGAGGTCGGGTTGGTGATCGGGGAGAGCGGCGGCGGGCGGCCGACGTTGGAGAGTTGGGACATCACCCCGCAGCCCGACAGCGCGGTGAAGGCGAGCAGCGGCAGCAGCCGGGGCAGACGCGGGCTCATCGCACGGCCATCAGCATGGCGGAGCCGGAAGCGAGCAGCGGCTGGCTGCCCGGGCTGACGCGCAGCCGGTCCGGCCCGGTGACAACGGCGAGCAGGATGGCGTGGGAGACCGGGTTGAGCACCTGCACCACCTCCCCCATCCCGCCCGAACCGAGCGCGATGCCCTGGGCGGAGAGCGAGAGCGCGCCGGCGTGGACGCGGATCACCACCGCGGCACCCTTGCGCACCAGGGTGGGCGGGGCGAGATCGCCGCGGCGGATCGGCTGGCCGGGCGCGAGGCTGCGCCGGCTGTCGAGCCCGACCACCAGGGAGAGATCGGTGATCACGCGCGAACCGGCGAGGGCGGTGCCGACCGGGCGCAGCGCGACGTCGGCGGCGCCGATCCGCTGGCCGGCGGCAATGCGGTGGCGCGGCACCACGACCCGCCGCTCGCCCTCCACCACGCCCGCGAGCGCGGTCTCCACCGGGCTCATTCCGGACGCGAAGACCGCGAGCGTCGCCTGGAAGCGCCCGCTGTCGGCACGGTCGTAGCTGAGGCTCTCCACCGCGAGCTTCACCTTCGCCCCGGGCGGGACCATCGGGGCCACGAAGCGGGCGAGGCCGATGGTGAACCGGCCGGGCGCGCCGGCGGCGGCGAGCGCGGGGCGGAGGGCGGCGAGCAGTGCGGCGCGCGCGAGCGGGCGGCCGGGGCGCTCGATCACCACCTGGTCGGCCGCCGAGAGCGGGTGCCAGGCGACGTCGTAGTCGCGCGCGATGGCAGCGAGCTGGGCGGCGGGCACGACGATGCGCCCGCCTGGCGCGGGGCCCGGCCCGAGCACGCGCGCGGCGTTCGGCCCGGCGTCGCGGAAGAGGTCGCAGAGCCGCACCACCGGAGCATCGAGCACGACGATGGCGCGCAGGCGCGCGGCCAGCGCGGCCAGCGCGGGCGGCGCGGCGGCGAGCAGGACCGCGAACGAGACGAGGACTGCTGTGCGGCGCACGGATTTCCTCCTCAGAGATTGGTCAGGGTGGACATCATCTGGTCGCCCGCGGTGATCACCTTGCTGTTCATCTCGTAGGCACGCTGGGCGGTGATCAGGTTGGTGATCTCGGTGACGACGTTGACGTTGGAGGCTTCGACGAAGCCCTGCATGACCTGGCCGAAGCCGGCCGAGGCCGGGTTGCCGCTGACCGGAGCGCCCGAGGCCGCGGTCTGGGTGAAGAGGTTGCTGCCTTCGGCCTGCAGGCCGGCGTTGTTGGGGAACACCGCGATCTGCAACTGGCCGAGCGTCTGCGGCGCGGTCTGGCCGGAGAGCGTGACCTGGACCTGGCCGGAGCTGTTGATGGTGACGTTGGTCGCGTTGGAGGGGATCTGGATGCCGGGCTGGACGGTATAGCCGTCGGCGGTGACGATGGTGCCGTCGGGGGCGAGGCCGAAGGTGCCGTCGCGGGTATAGGCGGTCTGGCCGGAGGGCAAGGTGACCTGGAAATAGCCGTTGCCGTTGATCGCGAGATCGAGGCTGTTGGAGGTCTGCTGGAGGTTGCCCTGCTCGTTGATGCGATAGACCGCGGCGGTCTTGACGCCGAGGCCGATCTGCACGCCCGAAGGCACGATGGTGCCGGCGTCCGAGCTGTTCGAGCCGGTGCGCCGCAGGTTCTGGTAGATCAGATCCTGGAACTCGACCCGCTCGCGCTTGTAGCCGGTGGTGGTCATGTTGGCGATGTTGTTGGAAATGACTTCGACGTTGGTCTGCTGGGCCTGCATCCCGGTGGCCGCGATGTCGAGCGCGCGCATGCTGCTTCTCCCGCTCAGGCGGCCGGCTGGGCGATGCGGTCGATCGCCGATTGTTCGAGCGAGGCCTCGCTCTTGGCGAAGCTGGCGACGAACTGGAAGTTGCGCAGCGCCGTCATCATCCGCGTCAGTTCGAGCACCGGCTGCACGTTCGAGCCTTCGAGCGTGCCCTGGATCACCCCGGGACTGGCAACCGCCATGGTCGGGCCGGTGGCGAGGAAGAGATTGCCGCCGGCCGATTGCAGCGCCATCGGGTTCTGCGGCCGGACCACGCCGATCTGGCCGATGATGCCGTTCTGCGCGGTGCTGATGGTGCCGTCGGCGGCCACCGTGATACCGCTGTCCCCGGTCGCGATCTGGATCGGCTGGCCGGAATTGTCGAGCACCGGGTTGCCGGAGGCGTCGGCGATGGTGCCGTCCGGCATCAGCCCGAAGCGACCGTCGCGGGTCAGCCGCACGCCCTGGGGCGTGCGCACGGTGAAGAATCCGCCGCCGCCGAGGGCGAGATCGAGCGGGTTGCCGGTCCTGCGCAGCGCGCCGGGGCGCAGGTCGTGCCAGTCGGCGCGATCGACGACGAAATGCAGGGTGCGCCCGCCGGGAGGCGGGTTCACCCGGCTCTGGCGGAACATCCAGTCGGCGAACTGCATGCGCTCGGCCTTGAAGCCGGGGGTGTCCGAATTGGCGATGTTGTTGGCGATCACGTCCATCTCGCGGGCGCTGGCGGCGAGACGGGAGAGGGCGATGGCGCTGGCATTGTCCATGGGCGGGCTTCCGTGCTCCGGCCCCGGCACGACGGTCGGCGGGGCTGGCGGATGTTTTGCAACCGGCGTGCCAGCCGCGCAGGGCGCGGTTTTCCGCCCCCGCCGGGCGGGGCTGGGGAGGCTCCCGGCAGGAAGTGCCGAGGCGCCGCTGCCCCACCCGGCAGGTCGGACCGGGCCGCGGCGCGTGGGCAAGGCTTCGTTAATCCCGCCATGCCAGCATGGGGCCACCGGAGACGGGAGGTCCGTCCCGGCCGGCGAGGAAGGCGATGGCTTCGAAGAAGGCGGACAAGAAGGCCGAGGCGCTCGCGCCCGAGGGCGAAGGCGCCGCAGCCGGCGGCAAGGGCAGCAAGAAGAAGCTCGTGCTGCTCGCTGTGCCGGTGGTGCTGCTCGTCGCCAGCGCCGGGCTGTGGTTCACCGGCATCCTGCCCGGCCTGCTCGGCCTCAACCCGCCGCCCAGGACCGCGGCGGCCGGTCCCGCGAAGCCGGTCTTCGTCGCCATGCCGGAGATCATCGCCAATCTGGACGCCGGCCCGCGCCGGGCCTCCTACATCAAGCTCCAGGCCGAGATCGAGGTCGCCTCGGCGGCCGACGCCACCAAGCTCACCGCGGCGATGCCGAAGGTGATGGACCTGTTTCAGACCTACCTGCGCGATATGCATCCTTCCGAACTGCAGGGCAGCGAGGGCACCTACCGGCTGCGCGAGGAACTGATCAACCGCGCCAACATCGCCGCCGCGCCCGCCCGGGTGGTGGACGTGCTCTTCCAGCAGATCCTCGTGCAATGAGCGAAACCCCCGCAACCGGCGCGCCCCCCGCGGCCTGGGCAGCCGAACTCGGCGGCGCGGAGGACGCGGACGGTGCCGCGGCCGCGGCACCGGAGCGGGTGCTGAGCAAGGCGGAGATCGAGTCCCTGCTCGGCTTCGACGAGACCCAGGCCGGCGCCCCGCCGGCCACCGGCATCCAGAAGATCATCTCCTCCGGCCTCGTCTCCTACGAGCGCCTGCCGATGCTGGAGATCGTCTTCGACCGGCTGGTGCGCATGATGTCCAAGAGCCTGCGCAATTTCACCAGCGACAACGTCGAGATCGGGATCGACAACATCGTCAGCCTGCGCTTCGGCGACTATCTGAACTCCATCCCGCCCTCCGCCATGCTCGCCGTGTTCAAGGCCGAGGAGTGGGACAATTACGGGATCCTGGTGATCGATTCCGCGATGATCTATTCGATCGTGGACGTGCTGCTCGGCGGGCGGCGGGGTACCTCGGCGATGCGCATCGAAGGCCGGCCCTACACCACCATCGAGCGCACCCTGGTCGAGCGGCTGATCGATGTCGTGCTCTCGGACCTCTCGGCGAGCTTCGATCCGATCTGCCCGGTGAATTTCCGCTTCGAACGGCTCGAGATCAATCCCCGCTTCGCCATGATCTCGCGCCTCTCCAACGCGGCGATCCGCGCGCAGTTGCGCATCGAAATGGAGGATCGCGGCGGACGCATCGATCTCCTGCTCCCCTACGCTACCCTCGAGCCGGTGCGCGAACTGCTGCTGCAGCAGTTCATGGGCGAGAAGTTCGGCCGCGATTCGATCTGGGAGACCCATCTCGCCGAGGAGCTCTGGAACACCGAGATCGAGCTCGACGCCGTGCTCGACGAACAGGTGATGCGGCTTGCGGACGTGATGGCGCTGCGCCCGGGCAGCCGGATGGTGCTCGGGGTGGGGCCAGGCGGGCGGGTCGAGCTGCGCTGCGGCGGCGTCGGCATGTTCGAGGCCCGCGTCGGGCGGCGCAAGCAGCGGCTCGCGGTCGCGGTCGAGGAAGTCATTCCGCGCCGCGCGGTGGGGGACGAGTAGGCGATGGGCGGCATGCAATGGGGGTTGGAACTCGTGCTCGTCGTCCTCCTTGCGGCGACGCTGTTCCACGCGCTGCGCCTCGAGCGCGCGCTCGGAGTCCTCAAGCGCGACCGCGCGACACTGGAATCCCTGGTCAAGGGCTTCAACGATTCGACCCGCCAGGCGGAAGCGGGGATCGAGCGGCTGCGCGGTGCGGCCGAGGGCGCGGGGCGCGCGCTCGCCCGGCAGTCGGAGGCGGCGGCCAACCTGCGCGAGGACATCCTGTTCCTCTCCGAGCGCGCCGAGCGCATCGCCGACCGGCTCGATGCGCTGGTGCGCGCCGCCCGCCCGCTCGGCATCGAGCCGGCCCCGCCGGCGGCCAGCGACGACGGCACCCGGGCGCGCAGCCAGGCCGAGCGGGATCTGCTGAAGGCTCTGAAACTGGCGCGATGAGGCGGCGATGACCCTGAAACCCGCGATGCCCCGCCTGTTGCCGCTGACCATCCTGGCCACCGCGCTGCTGCTCGCGCTGAAGTCGGTGGCACTCCTGCGCGCAGCACTGCCGGACCCCGCCGCGGCGGGCGTGCTCGCGGCCGGGGTGGTGAGCCCGGCGCTGGCGGCGAGCCCCGCCGCGCCCGCGGCCGCCCCGGCGCCGGTCGCCCCGGTCATCGCCTCTCCGCCGGTCACGCCGGGCAAGCCGGGCAAGCCGGCCCGGCCGGCCGCGGTCGATCTCACCCCCGGGCTCGCGGCTCCCGCGCCGGTCTCCGCCATGCCGGCGCCGGAACCCTCCGGCCGGCCGGCCGGGCTGAGCCCGGGCGAACGCGCCGTCCTGCTCGACCTGCGCACGCGCCGCGCGCAGCTCGACGCGCGGGCCAAGGCGCTCGACGAGCGGAGCGCGCTGCTCGCCGCCGCGGAAGCCCATCTCAAGCTGGAAATCGCCCAGATGGAAGCGCTGCGCGGCAAGCTGCTCGCGCTCCAGGCGGCGCAGAAGAAGCAGAACGCGCAGCGCTGGACCAACCTCGTGAACGTCTACCAGGCGATGCGCCCGCAGGACGCCGCCCGCATCTTCGACGGGCTGCACATGCCGATCCTGCTCGCGGTGCTCTCGCGCATGAACGACCGCAAGGCCGCCCCCATCCTCGCCGCGATGACCCGCACCAAGGCGCGCCTGGCGACCGAGGCCCTGGCGGCGCGGCGCAAGCCCTCCGCCGCGAACTGAACCCGAACCCCGCCCGTCCCGAGGTTGGAGAGCACAGCATGGCCATCGACCCTCCGGCGAGCGTGCGGACCGTCGCCGACGACCGGGCGATGCTGCGGATCCTCCACGACGAAATCGCGGCGCTGAGCGGGATTCTCGCCACCGCCAAGGCCGAAATCGCCGCACTCCCCGGCGAGCGGATCAGCGGGAGCCACCTCCCCGTGACCGCCGACGACCTCGACGCCGTCGCCGCCCACACCGCGCGGGCGACCGAGACCATCCTCGACACCTGCGAGACGCTCGACCGCGTGGGCAACGAGATCGAGCCCGTCCTCGCCGCCCAGCTCCAGACCGCGACCACGCGCATCTACGAGGCCTGCGGGTTCCAGGACATCGCCAGCCAGCGCATCCGCAAGGTGGTGGCGACCCTGCAAGCGGTCGATCACCGGGTCGCGCAGCTCATGGCAACATTCGCCGTCGACACCGGCGGGCGCGGCAGAGGCCCCGCCGCGGCGCCCGCGGGTGAGGGCCGGCTGTTGCCGAGTTTCGACTGATGGCGCCGGGCGGCCGGTCCGCGCTGGCCGCGCTGGCCATGGCGCTCGTGCTCGGACCGCTCGGTCCGGCCGCGGCACGCGCGCTGCCGCTCCCGCCCGCCCCGGTGGTGGCGCCGGCACGGGGTGCGGCCGTGGTGCGCACCGGCAACCATCGCGGCTTCGGCCGGGTGGTGTTCGTCTTTGCCGCCCCGGTCTCCTACACGCTGCGCCAGGCGGGCGGGCAGGTGCGGCTGCGCTTCTCCCTCCCCGCCGCCGTTCCTTCCGCCGCCGGGCCGCGCAACGTACGCGCCATCACCGGGGGAGCCGGGCGGGCGGTGATCGCGATCGCGCCGCGCAGCACCATCCGCTGGATGCAGCTCGGCGATCGGGTCGTCGTCGATGTCCTCGACCCGGCGCCGCGCGCCGCCCCGCTACCGCCGCCACCGCCGCGGCCGCCGCCCTATCCGCTCGCGGTCACGCTCAGCGCCCCGCTGCTCAGCGCCCCGCTGCCGCTGCCGCCGAAGCCGCCGGCGCGGATGCCTGCCCTCCGCCGGGTCGCCCTGCCGCTGCCCCACCCGATCTCGCGCGCGCCGACCGCGTTGGCGCCGGAGCCGGGCTCCGCCGCGGCCGCCGCGGCCGCCGTCGCGGCCCAGCTCGCGCCGCTGCTCGGCCATGCTCCCGCGCCGCCGGGCGGCGCCGGACCGACCCCCTTGCTGCCCGCGAACGCCTCCGCCGCCGCGGCTCCCGTGGCCGCGGTCGCCGCCGTCCCGCTGGCGTCCGTGCCCCCGCCGGCGCCCGCGCCCGCGACCGTCTC
>DAHWFB010000008.1 GCA_027326105.1 Acetobacteraceae bacterium | reverse complement strand
GAAGGCGAGCGCCGCCTCCGGATCGCGCTGCGCCATCGCACGCTCGGGCAGGCAGAGCGAGGCGGAGGGCGAGACACCATGGGCGGCGAGCAGCGCGCGGGCGTGGGGAACGTCGATCGTCTCCGGCGCGAGCAGGGGGATCTCGACCAGCCCGATGCCGTACCGGGCGGCCTCGGCCAGCGCGGCCTCGGCGCTCGCCGGCTCCCAGCGCGGCGCCCAGAGCGAGAAGTGCATGCCGAGCCGGGCGGCGCTCAAGCGGCGCACTCCAGGCAGGAAACAGACGAAAATTCTTTGGTTCTTTCTTTCAAGAAAGAACAGAGCCTCTTCTTTTTTGTAAAAAAGAAGCAAAAAACTTTCATCTTCTTTCCTTTCCCGGGTGCAAGGTCAGCCCGCGCCGACGATGTGGGCGACGATGGTGTTCATCGAGGTCTCGGCCACCCGCTCGTCGGCGACGGTGCGGCCCTGGCGGAGCACGATGGCGCGGTCGCACACCGCGAAGACGTCGGTGAGGCGGTGACTGATCAGGATCACCGCGATGCCCTGGCGCTTGAGTTCGCGCACCAACTCGAGCACGTGCTCGACCTCGCGCACGGCGAGCGCGGCGGTGGGTTCGTCCATGATCACGAGCTTGGGGGCGAAGGTCAGCGCCCGCGCGATCGCGACCGATTGCTGCTGCCCGCCGGAAAGATCGCCGACCCGGTAGCGCACCGAGGGCACCCGCGCGCCGAGGCGGCGGATCATCGCCTCCGCCTCGCGCTCGATGCGGGCGCGGTCGATGACGTGCAGCGGCAGGCCGAGGAAGCGGCGGGTCGGCTCGCGGCCGAGGAAGATGTTGGAGGCGACGTCCTGCTGGCGGGCGAGCGCGAGGTCCTGGTAGATCATCTCGACACCGAGCGCCCGGATCTGGCCGGGGTCGTGGCTGGCGAGATCGGCGCCGGCGAACAGGATGCGCCCCGCCGAGGCGCGGTGGATTCCGGTGATGGTCTTCATCAGGGTGGATTTGCCGGCGCCATTGTCCCCGAGCAGGGCGAGGACTTCACCCGGGGCGAGCGCGAAGGAGACCCCGCGCAGCGCTTCGACAGCGCCAAATTTCTTGCGCACATCGACGAGTTCCAGGAGCGGCGTCATGCCCGCCCCCGGCTGCGGTTCCACTGGTCGAGCCAGACCGCGAGCACCAGCACCGACCCGATCGCCATCTGCTGGTAGAAGGAGGAGACGGCGAGCAGATTGAGCCCGTTCTGCAGCACCCCCATGATCAGCGCCCCGATCAGCGTGCCGACCACGCTCGCCCGCCCGCCGAAAAGATTGGACCCGCCGAGGATGGCGGCGGTGATGGCGGTGAGTTCGTAGGAGATGCCCGCGGTGGGATCTCCGGAATTGACGCGGGCGGCGAACAGCAGGCCGGCGAGACCGGCGAGCAGGCCGGAAAGCGTGTAGAGCCCGATGCGCAGCCGCGCGACATGGATGCCGGTGGCGCGGGCGGCGTTCTCGTTGTCGCCGATCACCAGCGCGTATTTGCCGAAGCGGGTGCGCGAGAGCAGGAAATGGGTGACGGCGGCGAGGGCGAGGAACAGGATGGCGGGCACGGGAACGCCGAACGGCCGCCCCTGCCCGAGCCAGACGAGGGGCGCCGGCAGCCCATAGATCGGCTGGCCGCCGGTGAGCACCAGCGCCGCCCCGCGCGCCACCCCGAGCATCCCGAGGGTGACGATGAAGGCGGGAATGCCGGCCAGCGCGACCAGGAGCCCGTTGATCAGGCCGCAGAACGCGCCGGCCGCGAGGCCGAGCACGATGCCGAAGGGCCAGGGCAGGCCGAGCACGTTGACCGCGAGCGCGCCGACCACGCCGCCGAACCCGAGCACCGAGCCGAGCGACAGGTCGATGCCGGCGGAGGCGATCACGAAGGTCGAGGCGAAGCCCAGGATGCCGATGACCGAGGTCGCGAGCAGGATGTTCAGCGCGTTGGCGACACTGAGGAAATAGGGCGAGAGCAGCGACAGCGCGAGGCAGAGGAGGACCAGGACCACGAGGCTCTCCAGCCGGATCGCGCCGCCGAGATCGCGCCAGGAGAGCCCACGGCGGGGTGCCGCGACGGCTCCGGCTTCGGATGGCACCATCCCCCCGTTCCTCCCCCGCCCGCCGCCCGCCTATTTCACGTACTGCAGCAGCGGATCGGTGCCCGCCTTCAGCACCGCCTGGGTGAGCAGCACCGTCGGCACGTGGATGACGGAGGGCACCGTGCCGCCGGCGAGGATCTTCTTCACGTTGGCCACCGCCTCGATGCCTTCGAGATAGGGCAACTGGGCGACCGAGGCGGAAAGCCGCCCCGCCTTGATCGACTTCACCCCGGCGGAGGTGCCGTCCACCCCGACCACGACGATCTTGCCGCCCTTGCCGGCGGCGAACACCGATTCGACCGCGCCGAGCGCCATGGTGTCGTTGGCCGCGAAGATGGCGACCAGGCCGGGGCTGCGGGTCAGCGTGTCGTTGGTGATGTTGGCCGCCTTGTTGGCATCCCAGTCCCCCGGCAGCGAGGCCACCACCTTGAGCCCGGGCGCGACCTTGGCGAGTTCGGTGCGGAACCCCTGGGCGCGCTGCTCGCCGGTGATGTTGCCGGCCAGCCCTTCGATCACCAGCACCGGCCCGGTGGCGGTCTTGCCCAGGCGCGCGGCCATGAAATCAGCCGCCTTCGCACCGGCGGCGATATTGTCCGAACCGATGGTGAACGCGACCTTCACCCCCGCCTTGGCGGTGATCGCGGGGTCGAGGTTGGCGTCGAGATCGACGACCGGAATGTGCTGGGCGTTGGCCTGCTTCATGCAGGGCAAAAGGTTCGAGGAGTTGATCGCCGAGGCGATCAGCGCGGCCGGCTTGCGCTCGAGCATGGTGTTGCAGATGTTGAGTTCCTGCTCCGCCGCCTGGTCCGACGCCGCGGCCTGCTGGAAGATCGCCACGCCGGAGGCCTTCCCGCCCGCGGCGATCCCCTGCGCCATCGCGCCCCAGAACGGATTGGACAGGGTCTTGAGCAGCACCGCGTAGGTGGGCGCGGCGGCGCGGGCCGCGGGGGGGACGGCGAGCCCGGCCGAGACGGCGGCGGCGAGCAGCAGGATTCTTCGTTGCATGGTTTCCTCCTTGATGGGTTCAGGGTGGCAGGGAAGCGGCGGTCTCGCGAAGGACGCGCCAACGCTGCGTCGATTCGCGCACGGCGAGCGCACAGGCGAGACGCTCCTTGCGCGCCGGGCCGAGCGGTTCGGCGAGCCGGCCGCGCAACAGCGCCCAGGCCCGCGCCGCGATCGCCGTGACCGGCTGGACGATGACGCTGAGATAGGGGCGCAGCGCCGTCATCCAGTCCGAATCGTCGAAGCCGAGCAGCGAGATCGCTTCGGGAAAGGCGAGATCGAGGGCGCGGATCGCCTTCACCGCGCCGAGCGTGCTGACGTAGTCGGCGGCGAACAGCGCCGAGGGCGGCTCGGCACGGCGCAGATCCTGCTCCACCGCGGCACGGCAGGAATCGGCGTCGAAACCGCCGAGGATGACGCGGGCCTCGCCATGCAGCCCGGCCTCGGCGAGCGCGATGCGGTAGCCCTCCACCCGCTCGCGGATGTTGGCGAGCTGGAGCGAGGTGGCGACGAGGGCGATCTCGCGATGGCCGAGCGATACCAGGTGGCGGCAGCCGAGGCGGCCGGCGGCTTCATTGTCGGCGGCGACCGCATCGAACCCGGCCTGGGCGAAGCCGCGGTCCATCAGCACGGTGGGCACCGGGTGGGCGGCGAGCGCGGGGGTGGCGTCCCGCGCGGGGGCGAAGATGAGCCCGTCGATCCGGCGCGCGGTGAGGGTGGCGAGGCGCTCGGCCTCGCGCGCTTCATCCTCGTTCGAGCCGGCGAGCAGGATCTGATAGCCGTCCTCGGCCGCGAGATCCTCGAGCCGGTGGACCAGGGCGGCGAAGAACGGGTTGGCGAGGTCGGGGACCAGGATCCCGATGGTGTCGGAGCGGCGGCGGCGCAGGCTGGAAGCGAGCTGGTTGGGGCGGTAGCCGGTCTGCGCGATGGCGGCGAGCACCCGCTCGCGCAACGCGGCGCCGACCGCGCGCCGCCCGCTCAGCACGTTGGAGACGGTCGCCGGCGCGACCGCGGCGAGCGCGGCCACGTCACGGATGGTGGGAGGCAACGTAAACCGTTTTTCACCGTCGCGCGTCATGATTGTTCAGGTCACTGCCACGGGGCGGGAGCGCAGGCGGGCGGCGGTGACGGCCTCCGCCCGGCGGCAGAGTTGCGGCGGCAGGCCGCGCAGGACGAGTTCGGCGTCGGCGACGACGAGGCGGCCGATCTCGAGCAGCGCATCCGCGGTGCCGCCGGTGCGATGGGCGGATAACAGCAGGCCGGGCAGGTGGCGCAGCCGATGCCCGGGCGGCACCGGCTCCTCGGGAAAGACGTCGCAGGCGGCGCGGATATGGCCGCGCCCGACGGCGTCGAGGAAGGCCTCGAAATCGACGATGCCGGCGCGCGAGAGCAGCAGGAAGCAGGCCCCGCGCGGCAGCAGCGCGAATTCGCGCGCGCCGATCAGCCCCGCGTTCTCGCTGGTGACCGCGGCAAAGACGAAGACGATGCGCGAGGCGGCGAGAAGCTCGTCGAGGCCGGCGGGGGTGGCGTCATGGCGGCGGATGAGCGCGTCCGGCAGCCAGGGATCGTGGACCAGGACGGGGTTGGCGAAGGGTCCCAGCAGGCGGCGCAATTCCCGGCCGAGATCGCCGAAGCCGATGATCCCCACCGGGGCGCCGGCGAAGCGCAGCGTGCCTTCGTTGCCGGCGCGCCCGTATCGCTCGCCGCCCGCGCGAAACGCCCGGTCGGCCACGGTGATGCCGCGGGCGAGGTCGATCGCCATCCCGAGCGCCGCTTCCGCAACCGGGGCGGCGAACACCGAGGCCGGGGTGAGCACGGGGATGCCGCGCCGTTCGCAGGCCTCGTAGTCCACGTTGGGAAGGAAATTGGTCTCGACATTGAAGATCGCGCGCAATTCGGGAGCGCGGTCGAGGCGGGCGCGCCCCATCGCGGTCTGGCCGATGAGCAGGCTGGCCTCGGGCAGCAGCCGATCGACCATCTCGTCCGGCATCGGACGGTCCTCGGACAGCACCACCCGGCCGAGACCTTCGAGCCGGGCGCGCGTCGGCCCGTCCATGATCTCGGCGAGCCTGCGCGGTAGCGGATCGACCAGCACCAGCCCGGCCAACGACTCCCTCCCTTTCGTTCGTTGCGCCAAAGCTAGCGATAAATCGATTTACCCGCAAGCGGCATTTTGGCCTCCGCGGTCCGCCATTGATCCAGATCATCCCGTCCCGCGCCGGAGCGGGCCACAATCGCCCGACACGATGCGGGAGGGTCTTCCGATGGCGGAGAGCGAGGCGCCGTTCGCGCTTCTGGACGAGGCGGCGATCGCCGCGGCGCCGCGGCGCGACGATCCCTATGAATTCGCCTTCGTCGAACACGCGATTCCCCTGGCCGAGCGGGACGGCGTGCTCGCCGACGCCCCGCGCATCCCCGATCGCGGCAGCTACGGCCTGCCGGGCCTGCAGTACGGGCCGCGCTTCGGCGCGGCCGTCGCCGATCTCCTGAGCCCGCGCTTCCGCCGCCTGGTCGAGGCCAAGTTCGACCTCGACCTGTCCAAGGCGCCGCCGGTGATCGTCATGATGGGCAACACCACCGGCCACTACAACGAGGGCTACGCCCACCCCGATTCCCGGCACAAGATCGTCACCGTGCTGCTCGGCTTCACCCGCGCATGGCCCTACGAGCGCGGCCGGCTGCGGGTTCTGCGCAGCGCCGACCGCGAGGATTTCGCCTTCGAATTCGCCCCCGAATTCGGCCGGATGCTGCTGTTCCGCGTCTCGGAAAAATCCTGGCACGGCTTCCTGCCCCAGAAGGGGCCGCGGATGAGCCTGCAACTCTGCTTCGTCGATTCCGAGGCCTACGTGCGCAAGGAATACCTGCGCCACCGCGTCAGCGCGTTCGCCAAATCGGTGCCGCTCCTGCGCAAGGCGATCGACTGGGCACCACGCATCGGTTGAGCGCGCGAGCGCCAGGAGAAGCCGCCATGGGTCTGCCCGCCCTGCCCGCGCCGGAAGCGGTCGCGCACCACTTCGCCGCCGCCCTGGCCGCGGCACGACGCGACGAGCAGCCCTACCGGCACTGGCTGCTCGCCGACGTCCTCCCCGATGCGCTCGCCATCCATATTCTCGCGCTGCCGATCGCGCCCCCGGTGATCGACGATTGCCACGGCGTGCGCGACCGCCACAACGACCGGCGCAGCTTCTTCACCCCCCGGCTCCGCGGGCGCCATCCCGCCTGCGCCCACCTCGCCGAGGGCTTGCAGCGGCCCGAGGTCGCGCGCGCCTTCGCCGAAACCTGCGGCGTCGGGGTGGCGGGCGGATATCTGCGCATCGAATACATCCAGGATCTCGACGGCGCCTGGCTCGAGCCGCACCGGGACATTCCCGAAAAGCTGTTCTCCATGGTGATCTATCTCTGCACCGGCCCCGACGCGCCCACCTGGGGAACCGACATCTACGACGCCGCGCGGCACTGGGTCGGGCGCAGTTCGGCGGAGTTCAATTCGGCGGTGATCTTCGTCCCCGGCCCGGCGACCTGGCACGGCTTCGAGCCGCGCCCGATCGAAGGAGTGCGGCGGCTGATGGAAATCAACTATGTCCGCGCCGACTGGCGCGACCGCGACCAGCTCGCCTTCCCCGACCGCCCGATCAGCCTCGCCGGCTGAGGCGCACCACCCTCAGAACCGCGGCAAGTCCGGCTCCGCGGCCTCGATGATGGCGACACCTTCGATTTCCACCAGCCAGCCGGGGCGGCATACGGGCGCGGCGAGGATCAGGATCGGCAGCTCCGGAAAGCGCGCGCGCAGCGCGGCATCGACCCGGGCGAAGTCGCTGGCGTCGCGAAGATAGACCAGAAGGTGCATGAGATCGCCGAGGCCGCCTCCGCCCGAGCGGAGCAGCGCCTCGCCGTTGGCGAGCGCGCGCTCGAGCTGGGCCAGCACGTCGCCGGGGTGGAGAATGCGCCCGGTGGCATCGATGCTGGCGGTGCCGGACAGGAAAATGTGCGCCCGGTCGGCCCAGCCGATGCGGGTCGCCCGCTCGAAGGTGACGTTGTAGTGCTGCGTCGCGCAGAGATGGGAGAAGTCGTTGAGGTGCCGGCGCTGGCCGGGGGCGAGGTCGGGCAGCGAATAGGCATCCATGGCGATGAGGTCGTAGCGGTCGGCGCAGGCGCCCTCGATGCCGGTGCTGGCGATGTAGTGGGTCTGCGCCGTCAGCCCTTCGGCCGCGAAGAGCGCCCGCCGCGCCGCCACCATCTCCTCGTAGAACACGTCGACATCCTTGAGGAAAATCCAGGTCCGCACGCAATGATCGCGCAGGTTCGCGCCCACGCCCGCGAGTGCCGCGACGAGATCGCCGAACACCGCCCTGGTCTGGGACGCCGCTGGCTGGGCCGCCCCCGGCTGCACCCCCCCGTTGGCGCCGCCGCAGAGACCGCCGCTCCAGAGATGGCGGCTGCCGTTGCGTTCGGCGAGGATATGGTGGCGGCCGAGGCGGCGCTTGCTGGTGGCGCCACCGCCGCCCACGTGGTAGGCGAGCAGCGCGAGCTTCGCTCCCGGCAGCGGCGGCTGCTCGACGAAGGATACCGCGACCGCGCCCTCCGCGGCGGTGCCGCCGAGTGTGCTGGCCGCCACCGCGGCCGCCTGGTTCTGCGCATCGCTGAGATAGACCCGGCGGAAGATCGCGCTCTCCGGCGTCAGATCGAGGCGCGCGCACAGCGCCGCATACTCCGCTTCGAGCGCGCGCAGCTGGCTCTCGAAATCGTCCTCGGGCGGCGCGTGCAGGCTGAGGAAGTGCTCGTCCGCGCCCAGCGCTCCGCGGAATGCGCGCGCGCGCCGCTCTTCGCCCATCGACATCGATCGCTCCTTCGGGTTCCCGCCAGAGATCAACGCCGCCTGGTGCGGCAGGTCACTGATCCGCGTCAAGCGCCGCGCCACTCCCAGACGAGGTCGTGCGCGGCGGCGGGGAATCCGCCGCGAGCCGCCGGCGCCGTGGCGGCAAGCTCGGCATCGGCGCAGCCCGCCGGCCGGAACGGCTGCAACACCACCCTGCGGACACCCCGGGGCGCGAGATCGGCGGCCAGCGCGTCGAGATCGGCAGGACCGAGCAGCGCCGGGTGGATGGTGGTGCGCAATTCATACGCCACCCCGCTCGCGAGTACGAGATCGAGCGAGCGGCGGGCGCGGGCGCCGGCGCCGGTGCGGCCGGTGATGCGCGCATAGTCGGTGAAGGCGGCCTTGACGTCCAATCCCACCCAGTCGAGCAGCGGCAGCGCGCGGGCGAGTGATTCCGGCGCGCAGCCCGAGGTGTGCAATCCGGTGGCGAAGCCGAGCGCGCGCACCTGCGCGAGTGCTGCGGGCAGCGCGCGATGGATGGTCGGCTCGCCGCCGCTGAAGACGACGCCATCGAGCACGCCGCGGCGGGTTGCGAGGCGGGCGATGACACTCTCCCACGACGGAGACTGCACCGCGTCGGCGCCGCGCAGATGCGGGTTGTGGCAATAGCGGCAAGCGAGCGGACAGCCGGCGGTGAACACCACCGCCGCCAGCCGCCCCGGGAAATCGACCGTGCTGAACGGGACGAATCCGCCGATCGGCAGGCGCACGCTCACCCCGAAGCCTCCACCCGCGCCGCCCCGAGCGCGAAGAAGCGCCGCTCCTCGAACTCGCCCTGCTTGCCGGTGTTGAAGGAGGAGACCGGGCGGTGATAGCCCATCACCCGCGTCCACACCTCGCACTCCCGCACCCGCCCCGCGGCCTGGCATCGCGGGCAGTGGTGATGCTCGCCGTTGAGATAGCCGTGCTCGGGGCAGATCGAGAAGGTGGGAGTGACGGTGATGTACGGCAGGCGATAGCGGGTCAGCGTGCGGCGGACCAGTTCTCGGCATGCCTCCGCCGAAGGCAGCGCCTCGCCCATGTAGAGATGGAGCACGGTGCCGCCGGTGTATTTCGCCTGCAACCGTTCCTGGCGCGCCGCCGCCTCGAACGGATCGGCGGTGAAGCCCACCGGAAGCTGGGTCGAGTTGGTGTAGTACGGCTTCTCGGCGGTTCCGGCCTGGAGAATGTCGGGCCAGCGCTTGCGGTCCTCGCGCGCGAAGCGGTAGGTGGTGCCTTCCGCCGGCGTCGCTTCGAGATTGTAGAGATGCCCGGTCTCCTCCTGGAAGCGGACGATGCGCTCCCGCACCCGGTCGAGCAGGCGGGCGGCGAATTCCTCGCCCCAGGCGGTGGTGATATCCTCGGCGCCGGCGGTGAAGTTGCGGATCATCTCGTTCACGCCGTTGACGCCGATGGTCGAGAAATGATTGCGCAAGGAACCGAGATAGCGCTCGGTGAACGGATAGAGCCCGCCCGCCAGCCACTCCCCGATGCGTTTGCGCTTGATCTCCAGGCTGGTGCGCGCGAGCTCCAGCAATTCATCGACACGGGCATCGAGCCCGGCGGGGTCACCACGCCAGAGATAGCCGAGGCGGGCGCAGTTGAGGGTGACGACACCGAGCGAGCCGGTCTGCTCCGCCGATCCGAACAGACCGTTGCCGCGCTTGAGCAGTTCGCGCAGATCGAGCTGCAGCCGGCAACACATCGAGCGCACCATGTGCGGCTCGAGATCGGAATTGATGAAATTCTGGAAATAGGGAAGGCCGAACTTCGCCGTCATCGCGAACAGCCGGGTCGCGTTCTCCGATTCCCAGGGGAAGTCGCGGGTGATGTTGTAGGTCGGAATGGGAAAGGTGAAGACCCGCCCGCGCGCATCCCCCGCCGCCATCACCTCGATGTAGGCGCGATTGATCGCCTCCATCTCGGGCGCGAGATCGCCATAGCGGAACCCCATCTCCTCGCCGGCGATCACCGGAACCTGCTCACGCAGATCCTCGGGACAGACCCAGTCGAAGGTGACATTGGTGAACGGCGGCTGGCTGCCCCAGCGCGAGGGAACGTTGAGGTTGAAGATGAATTCCTGGATGTTCTGGCGCACCTCGGCGTAGGAGAGGCGATCGCGGCGGACGAAGGGCGCGAGATAGGTATCGAACGAGCTGAACGCCTGCGCGCCCGCCCATTCGTTTTGCAGCGTGCCGAGGAAATTCACCATCTGCCCGATCGCGCTCGAGAGATGCCGCGGGGGCGCTGCCTCCACCTTGCCGCCGACGCCGCCGAACCCCTCGGCCAGCAGCGTGCGCAGCGACCAGCCCGCGCAGTAGCCCGAGAGCATGTCGAGATCGTGGATATGGAGCGCGCCGTCGCGGTGGGCGCTCGCCACCTCCTCGGGATAGACATGCACCAGCCAGTAGTTGGCGATGAGCTTGCCCGAGGCGTTGAGGATCAGCCCGCCGAGCGAATAGCCCTGGTTGGCGTTGGCGCGCACCCGCCAGTCCTGGCGGGCGAGATACTCGTTGACCGAGCGTACCGCGTCCACCGCCGCCGCGCGATCCTCGCGCAGCCGCGCATGCTGGGCGCGATAGACGATGTAGGCGCGGGCGGTGCGCAGATGGCCGGCGCGCATCAGGCCCATCTCCACCTCGTCCTGGATCTCCTCGATCCCGGGCGCGCGCGCGCCCACCCGCCGGGCCAGTGCGGCGAGCACCGCCTCGGTCACCGCCGCGGCCTCGGCCAACCCCACCTCCCCGCTCGCCTGGCCGGCGCGCAGGATGGCGGAACGGATGCGGGTGGGATCGAACGGGGCGGCGGCGCCGTCGCGGCGCAGCACGTGGGACCAGGGCGGAGCGGACGGCAGGGGGAGCATGGGACCCTCGGTGCGATTCGGGTCGGCAATTTCTATCCGGAGTGGAAAGCGGGCGCCTTGATCTCGCTCATTGCGCCCGCCCGCGACTCGAAGCCGGCTCAGCCGCCCTTGCCCCAATGCATGTGCCAGGAGGGCGGAATGAACACCACCTCGTCGGGAATGTTCAGATAGCCCGCGCCATTGCCCGCGCGGCCGAGATGGCCGTAGCTCCAGAGGATCCGCTGGCTGCGCGGGTCGAGCACCAGGACACGGTCGTTCCAGTCGTCGCAGACCAGGATGTTGCCGTTGGGCAGGACGATGGCGTTGGAGGGATGGTTCAGTTCGCCCGGCCCCGAAGTCGGGCGGTAGCGCCACAGCACCTTTCCCGCCGGCGAGAAGATCTCGATCGCGCCCGGCTTCTGGTAGTCCACCGCGATGACATTGCCGTCCGGCGTCACGTTGCCGTCGGAGGCGTAGGTCATGTCGGTCTTGATGCTGTAGACGAGGTGGCCCTTCGCGTCGATGCGGTCGAGGAAGCTCGTGGTGCCGTGGCCCCAGCCGATCTCGGTGACGAGCAACCCGCCGTCCGGCGTCGGGTAGGCGCCGTCGGGGGCGTTGAGCAGGCGCGGTGGCGCATGGCCCCGCTTGCCGGTGGTGCCGTACTGGCGGATGATCTTCTTGGTGTGGGGGTCGATGAAGAGCACCCGCTGGTTGACGATGTCGGAAACCTCCACCGTGCCATCGGGAAGCTGGAACGCGTCGTCGGGGGTGTTGAGATAGCCCGGCGCGGAACCCTTCACCCCGGGGTGCCCATAGGTCCAGACGATCTTCTTGCCGGCGATGGAGACGATGTCGATCGCCTGGTTGTCCTCCTCGTTGAAGATGATGTTGCGGTGGTCGGGGGTGACGAAGGCGTCATCCGCCCATTTGGAATGGATCCCGGTGGGACTCTTCCAGGTCAGTTGCATCGACCAGACCACGGTCTTCTGCGGCGATATCACCAGCAACCGCCCGCCGCCGCGATCGGCGATCAGGAGATCGCCGGGCAGCGGGCCGGCGGCCCTGGCGTGGGCCGGGAAGGCGGCGAGCGCCGCGAGGGCGGCGAGGGCGGCAAAGGCCGCGAGCGCGCGGCGCGGCAGGGAAGCAGGCGGCATGGGCGAAACTCCTCTCGGTCATCCCGGGGCTCGCGACTCGGCGGGCGCTGCGGGCCGGGGGCCGGATGCTGTCCGCCAGGGCGGGGATGGCAATGACCAGGATCAATGCGCGCGCCGCAACGCGGACGCTTGCGGGATTTGCATCAAGGAAATCCCCCTGCCGCCCCCCGGGCGGCTTGCGGCGCGTGTCCCGCTCGGGAAAGATGGCGCGGTCAGGGAGGGGCGGCGATGACGAACTGGGTCGAGGCATGCAAGGTCGGTGCGATCGAGGCGGAAGAGGTCGCGCCCTTCGACCACGGCGGCCACCGCTATGCCCTCTATCGTTCCCCGGCGGACCAATATTACGCGACCGACGCGGTCTGCACCCATGAGGACGCCGATCTGACCGAGGGCCTGGTGATCGAGCACATCATCGAATGCCCGCGCCACAACGGCCGCTTCGATTACCGCACCGGCACGGCCCGGGGCGCGCCGGTCTGCGTCAATCTCAAGACCTATCCGGTGAAGGTCGAGCGCGGCGCGGTCTTCCTCGATCTCGGCTGAGGCGGTCGTGGCGGGCATGCTCCTCATCGGGGCCGGGGAATGCGGCGCCCGCGCCGCGCTCGCGCTGCGCGAGGCCGGCCACGACGGCCCGGTCACCCTGGTCGGCGCCGAGGACGAGGCGCCCTACGAGCGCCCGCCGCTCTCCAAGGCCGCCCTCGCCGGCGGCGCCGAACCGCAGCCGGCGACCATCGCCGACCGCGCCCGGCTCGCGGCGGAGGGCATCGCGTTTCTCTCCGGCGTGGCGGTGGCGGCGATCGATCGCGCGGCCCGCACCGCCGTGCTCGCGGACGGGCGGCGCCTCGCCTATGACCGGCTGCTGCTGGCGACCGGGGCGCGGGCGCGGCGGCTGGCGCTGCCCGGAGCCGAGCATGCGCACCTCCTGCGCAGCCTCGCCGACGCGCGCGCGCTCCATGCCCGCCTCGTCCCCGGCGCCCGGGTCGGGATCATCGGCGGCGGCTTCATCGGGCTCGAACTGGCGGCGAGCGCCACCGCCCGCGGCTGCGCCGTGACGGTGGTGGAAATGGCCCCCCGCGTGCTCGGCCGCGCGGTGCCGGAGCCGATCGCCGCCCTGGTCGCGGCGCGCCACCGGGCCGCCGGGGTGCGGCTGATCTGCGCCGCCACGGTCGCCGCGATCGAAGCCGGCGCCATCCTGCTCGGCTCGGGCGAGCGGGTGGGCTGCGATCTGGTGATCGCGGGCGTCGGCGCGGCCCCCGAGACCGCGCTCGCCGAGGCCGCCGGGCTCACGGTCGAGAACGGCGTGCGGGTGGACGGGCGGCTGGCCACCGCGGACCCCGCCATCTTCGCCGCCGGCGATTGCTGCTCCTTCCCCCATCCGCTCTTCGGCGGACGGCGCATCCGCCTCGAATCCTGGCGCAACGCCCAGGACCAGGGCGCCTTCGCCGCCCGCGCCATGCTGGGCGCGGCGGAGGAATTCGCGGTCCCGCCGTGGTTCTGGTCCGACCAGTACGATCTCACCCTCCAGATCGCGGGCCTGCCGGACGCCGCCGAACGCGAGGTGGTGCGGGAGCGCGAGGACGGGGTGGCACTGCGCTTCGGGCTGGATGCGGCCGGGCGGCTGGTCGCGGCGGCCGCGGTCGGCCCGGGGGATGCGGTCGCCCGCGACATCCGCCTCGCCGAGATGATGATCGCGGCGCGCGCGGCGCCCGAGCCCGGCCGGCTCGCCGATCCCGCGGTGGGGCTCAAGAAGCTGCTGCGGGCCTGACCGCGGGCCTGACCGCGGGCCTGGGCGAGCGCCGGACCCGGGGCCGATCACTTCCCCGGGAAGCGCCCGCGGGGCGATGGCGACCGGCGCCAGCGCCCGCTAGTGCTGGCCCATGGCGGCGGAGCGGGTCGGGATGCGGGTCGGAACGCGGGTTGGGCGGATGCAGGTCTGGCGCGATCGCAGCGGGCGGTTCTCGGCGCTCAAGGCGGCGACCTTCCTGCTCTGCCTGGCCCCCGGCGCCGGGCTCGCCCTCGCCCTGGCTACCGGGCGGAATCCGGGCCGGCCGATCACTGCGGCCCTGCTCGCCACCGGCATCTGGTCGATCCGCTTCCTGCTCGCCTCGCTCGCCGTCACGCCGCTGCGCACGGTGTTCGGCTGGAGCCGGCTGATGCTGGTGCGGCGGATGCTGGGGGTCACCGCGGCGGCCTATGCGCTCGCCCACGTCGGCCTCTACCTCGCCCAGCAGAATTTCGATTGGGTGTTCGTCGCCCGCCAGATCGCGGAGCATCTCTATCTCGCGCTCGGCTTCGTCGCCACCGTGGGCTTCGCCGTGCTGGCCGCCACCTCGACCGACGGCGCGATCCGCCGCCTGCGGGGGAACTGGCGGCGGCTGCACCGCGCCGCCTATCCGGTGGCGGCCTTTTCCCTGGTGCATTTCCTGCTCTCCGGCAAGATCAACATCGGCCCGGCGGTGCTGCCGACGGGCCTCTTCCTGTGGCTGATGCTGTGGCGGATGCTGCCGGAGGAGCGCCGGCGCGGGGCCGGGCTGCTCGGCATGCTCGGGCTCGGGGCCGGGCTGCTCACCGCGGCGGTGGAGGCGGGCTGGTACGGGCTCGCCACCGCCATTCCCCCCCGCCTGGTCTTTTTCGCCAACCTCACCTTCGCCGCCGGTCCGCGGCCCGCGGTCTGGGTCGCGATCCTCGGGGTGGGGCTCGCCGGCGCGGCGTTCCTCCAGCGCCGCCTGGCCCGCGCGCGCCGCTGAGCGCGGCTGGAGCATGATCCGCGCGAGCGGGTGCGCGGATCATGCTCCAGCCTGTTGTCGGATCGAGCAACCGTATCCGATCGGCCGACTCCCTCCGCGGGAACGTTGCTCTGGCGGCCCCCGCGCGGGCCGCTATGATCTCCGCCAGGGGGCAGCATGGCCGCACATGTCGGCGCGATCGATCAGGGTACCACCAGCACGCGCTTCCTCATTTTCGATCGCGCCGGCGGGATCGTCGCGATGGCGCAGCGCGAGCACCGCCAGATCTGCCCCGCGCCCGGCCGCGTCGAGCATGATCCGGCGGAGATCCTCGCCAATACCGAGGCGGTCGCCGCCGCGGCGCTGGCCCGCGCGGGCCTCGGCGCGGGCGATCTCGCCGCCGTCGGGCTCACCAACCAGCGCGAGACCACCCTGCTGTGGAACCGGGCCGACGGCCAGGCGCTGCACCGGGCGCTGGTGTGGCAGGACACGCGGGTGGAGCCGCTGGTCAGGGGCTTTGCCGCCGCGGGCGGCGCGGACCGTTTCCGCGCGCGCACCGGCCTGCCGCTGGCGAGCTATTTCTCCGGGCTGAAGCTCGCCTGGCTGCTCGATGCCGTGCCCGGCGCGCGGGCGCGGGCGGAGGACGGGGAGGCGCTGTTCGGCACCGTCGACGCCTGGCTCGCCTGGCATCTCACCGGCGGCGCCCACGTCACCGACGTCACCAACGCCTCGCGCACCCAGTTGATGAACCTCGCGACCTGCGCCTGGGACCCGGAAATGCTGGCGGCGTTCGCGATCCCTGCCGCCTGCCTGCCCGCGATCGTCTCCTCCTCGCAGGTGGTCGGCGAGATCGCGGGCGGGGTGCTGCGCGGCGTCCCCCTCGCGGCGCTGATCGGGGACCAGCAGGCCGCCCTGGTCGGGCAGGGCTGCTTCGCCCCCGGCGAGGCCAAGAACACCTACGGCACCGGCTGCTTCCTCCTGATGAACACCGGCACCGCCCCGGTCGCCTCGCGCGCCGGGCTGCTCACCACGCTGGCCTACCGCTTCGGGACCGAGGCGCCGCGCTACGCGCTCGAAGGTGCGGTCGCGATCACCGGGGCGCTGGTGCAGTGGCTGCGCGACAATCTCGGGCTGATCGGAGCGGCCCGCGAGATCGAGGCGCTGGCCGCCAGCGTGCCGGACAATGGCGACGTCTATTTCGTTCCCGCCTTTTCCGGGCTCTATGCCCCCTACTGGCGGGCGGACGCGCGTGGGGTGATCGCCGGGCTGACCCGCTTCTCCACCCGCGCCCACCTCGCCCGCGCCGTGCTCGAGGCCACCGCCTTCCAGGTCGCCGACGTGGTGGCGGCGATGGCGGCCGACAGCGCCATCCCGCTCGCCGCCCTGCGCGCCGACGGGGGCATGGTCGAAAACGCCCTCCTGATGCAGTTCCAGGCCGATCTGCTCGGCGTGCCGGTGCTGCGCCCGCGGGTGGCGGAGACCACGGCCCTCGGCGCCGCCCTCGCCGCCGGCCTCGCCGTCGGCTTCTGGCGGGACGCCGAGGAGGTGCGCGAGAGCATCGGGATCGAGCGGCGGTTCGTCCCCGCCATGGCGGCCGGGGATCGGGCGCGGCTGCGTGCCCGCTGGGCGCAGGCGGTCGAGCGCTCCTTCGGCTGGGCCGGCTGAGCCGCCGGCGCCCTTTTCCGCTGCCCGGGCCGGTGCTAGAGGCGGGGCGCACTCGGAAAGCCCGCATGACCGCGCCCTTCGCCCTGCCCTGCCCCGCCGCCGCGGCGGACCGGCCGCTGATCCTCGCCCTGCCCAAGGGCCGCATCCTGGGCGAATGCGGCGCCCTGCTCGCGCGCGCCGGTCTGCACCCGGCGCCCGACTACGCCGACGAGGCCAGCCGCCGCCTGCGCTTCCCGACCGATGATCCGGCGCTCGAGGTGGTCCGCGTCCGCTCCTTCGATGTCGCGACCTTCGTCGCCTTCGGCGCCGCCGAACTCGGCATCTGCGGGGCGGACGTGCTGATGGAGTTCGACTATCCCGAGATCTACGCGCCGCTCGACCTCGGCATCGGCCGCTGCCGCATCTCGGTCGCCGAACCCGCCGAGACCGCCGGCACCGACGATCCCGCGCGCTGGTCGAGCGTGCGGGTGGCGAGCAAATACCCGAGCCTCTCCCGCCGCCACTTCGCCGCCCGCGGGGTACAGGCCGAGGTGGTGGCGCTCTCGGGGGCGATGGAACTCGCCCCCACCCTCGGCCTCGCCCGCCTCATCGTCGATCTGGTGCAGACCGGCAGCACGCTCAAGGCCAACGGCCTGGTCGAGACCGAGGTGATCGCGCCGGTCAGCGCCCGGCTGATCGTCAACCGCACCGCGCTCAAGACCCGCCCGGAGGCGGTGGGCGGCTGGATCGCCCGCTTCCGCGCCGCGCTGGAGCCGGGCTGATGCGCCGGCTCGCCACCGCCGACCCCGGCTTCGCCGCCGCCTTCCGCGCGCTGGTCGAAAGCGCCCGCGAGGGCGCGGTCGCGGTCGAGGCCGAGGTCGCCGCCATCCTCGCCCGCGTGCGTGCCGAGGGCGACGCGGCGGTCGCCGATCTCACCGCCCGCTTCGACCGCCACACCCTGCCCGCAACCGGCTGGGCGATCGCACCGGCGGAGATCGACGCCGCCATCGCCTCACTCGATCCCGCCCTGCTCGCCGCCCTCGATCTCGCCGCCGCCCGCATCGAGGCCTTCCACCGCGCCCAGATGCCCCAGGGGCTCGACTGGCGCGACGGCGCCGGCGTGCGGCTCGGGCTGCGCTGGGGCGCGCTCGATGCGGTCGGCGTCTACGTCCCCGGCGGCAAGGCGGCCTATCCCTCCTCGGTGCTGATGAACGCGATCCCGGCGCGGGTGGCGGGCGTCGGCCGCGTGTTCATGTGCGTCCCCTGCCCGGGCGGGCAGCGCAACCCGCTGGTGCTCGCCGCCGCCCGCCGCGCCGGAGTCGATGCGATCTATCCGGTGGGCGGCGCCCAGGCGATCGCCGCGCTCGCCTTCGGCACCGGGCGGATCGGCGCGGTCGATCGCATCGTCGGCCCCGGCAACGCCTATGTCGCCGAGGCCAAGCGCCAGGTCTTCGGCCGGGTCGGGATCGATGCGGTCGCCGGCCCCTCGGAAGTGGTGGTGCTGGCCGACGCGGCCAACGACCCGGCGCTGGTCGCCATCGACCTCCTCGCCCAGGCCGAGCACGACGAGGCCGCGCAGGCGATCCTGATCACCGACGACGCCGGCTTCGCCGATCGGGTGGCCCAGGCGGTGGCGGCCGAACTCGCCACCCTGCCCCGGCGCGCCATCGCCGGCGCGAGCTGGTCCCGCCAGGGCGCCATCATCGTGCTCTCCGACTGGGACGAGGCGCCGGCGCTGGTCGACCGTCTCGCCCCCGAGCATCTCGAACTCCTGCTGCCCGAGCCCGAGGCGATGTTCGCCCGCATCCGCCACGCCGGCGCGGTGTTCCTCGGCCGCCATTGCCCGGAGGCGCTCGGCGACTATGTGGCGGGGCCGAACCACGTGCTCCCCACCGCCCGCACGGCGCGCTTCGCCTCGGGGCTTTCGGTGTTCGACTTCCTCAAGCGCACCAGCTTCCTCCAGGCCGGCCCCGCGGCACTCGCCGCCATCGGCCCGGCGGCGGTGCGCCTCGCCGAGGCGGAGGGGCTCGATGCCCACGCCGAAAGCATCCGCCGCCGGCTCGCCCAAGCCTGAGCCCCCGCCTCCGCCTCCGCCTGATCCTTGGCCAAGGGTTGACCGCGGGCGGGCCCGGTGCGCAATGTGCCGCGCGCCGCCCGGGCGGCAGAATCCGATGAGGTGAGATGTCGAAAGAGGATATGATCGAGTTCAGCGGCACGGTCACCGAGCTGCTGCCCAACGCGATGTTCCGCGTGAAACTCGACAATGAGCATGTCATCCTCGCCCATACCAGCGGCAAGATGCGCAAGAACCGCATCCGCGTCCTCGCCGGTGACCGGGTGAACGTCGAGATGACCCCCTATGATCTGACCAAGGGGCGGATCACCTTTCGCTTCAAGTAGGTGGCAACCCTCGTCCTCGCCTCGGCGAGCCCGCGCCGGCGCGCGCTGCTGGCCCAGATCGGCCTCGCCGCGGACCGCATCGTCCCCGCCGCCATCGACGAAACGCCCCGCCGGGGCGAAACCCCGCGCCTGCTCGCCCGCCGCCTCGCCCACGCCAAGGCCGATGCGGTCGCGGCGGAGGCGGCGGACGCTTTCGTGCTCGCCGCCGATACCGTGGTGGCCGCCGGCCGGCGCATCCTCGGCACCCCTGCCGACGAGGCCGAGGCCGCTCGCTTCCTCGATCTTCTCTGCGGCCGCCGCCATCGCGTGTTCACCGCCGTGGTGCTCGCAGCCCCCGGCGGGCGGCGGGCGGAGCGCATCGTCGAGAGCGCGGTGACCCTCGGCCGGCTCGATGCGGCCCGGCGCGGCGCCTATCTCGCCAGCGGCGAGTGGGCTGGCAAGGCCGGCGGCTACGCCATCCAGGGGCGCGCGGCGACCTTCGTCCGCTTCCTCTCGGGCAGCTACTCCAACGTCGTCGGCCTGCCTCTGTTCGAGACCGCGCAACTCCTGCGCGGCCTCGGCTATCCGCTGCCATGAACACGGAAATTCGCGCCCGCACCCGCCCCGGCGAGGTCGCGGCGGTCGCGGTCGTGGACGGCCGGCTGCTCGATGTCGCGATCGAACGCCCCGGCGCCCCCGACGGTGTCGGCGATCTCCATCGTGGCCGCATCACCGCCCGCGTCCGCGCCATGGCCGGCGCCTTCGTCGCCCTCGCCGGCGGCGTGGAAGGCTTCCTGCCCGACCGCCAGGGCGCGGCCGGGTGCGGGGAGGGGGATGCGGTCGTGGTCCGGGTCACCCGCGCGGCGCAGGGCGGCAAGGGGCTGCGCCTCGCCCGCGCCGAGGGCGAGGCCGCCGGCCCGCCCGCCCTTCTCGGCCGCGGCCCGGGCGCGGTGGAGCGTCTCGCCGCCCTGCACCCCGCCGCTCCGGTCACGGTCGACGATCCCGCCCTCGCCGCCCGCCTCGCCCCCCTGCTGGCGGGGCGGATCCGCTTCGCCCCCGCCGCCTGGGAGCCCGCCATCGCCGAGGAATTCGCCGCCCTCTTCGAACCCGAAGTGGCGCTCGACGGCGGCGCCCGCCTGAGCATCACGCCGACGCCGGCGCTCACCGCCATCGATGTCGATCTCGGCGCCCGGGTGGCCGGGCGCGAGGGTGCCCGCGCCGCGCATCTCGCCGCCAACCGGGCGCTGCTGCCCGAACTCGCCCGCCAGATCCGGCTGCGCCATCTCGGCGGCGCGATCCTGGTCGATTTCGCCGGCCTCGCCCTGCGCGGGCGGGCGGCGCTGGCGGCGCCCCTCGCCGCTGCCCTCGCCACCGACCCGCTCACGCCACGCCTGCTCGGCTTCACCGCGCTGGGCCTCGCCGAAATCCTCCGCCCCCGCGTCCATCCCCCGCTGCACGAGCGCGCGCGCGGGCCCCACGCCGCCGCCCTCGCCGGACTAGCGGCACTCGAAGCCGCCTGCCGCGCGCCCGCCGCCCCGGCCGGGCCCGCGCCGGTTCTGTCGGCGGCACCCGCGGTCGCGGCCGCACTCGCCGCCGACGCCGCGGCGAACGCGGAGTTCCGCGCCCGCAACACCATCGCCCCCGCCTGGCGCAGCGCGGCCGGGCTTACCGGCCTCGGCTGGAGGATCGACCATGGCTGACCCGCAAACCCCCACGGCCGAACGGAAAACCCCTTGCCCGATCTGCGGCAAGCCCGCGCTGGCGGAATTCCGCCCGTTCTGCTCGCGCCGCTGCGCCGATGTCGATCTCGGCCGCTGGCTCTCGGGCGGCTACCGTCTGCCCGATCCTGACCCGCCATCGCCGCCCCCGGCGGCGCTTGATCCCGAGGAGGGGCTGGGCTAATCCCCCACCGGGGCCACCCGGCCCGCGCCCAGGACTGCCCAGGTAGCTCAGTTGGTAGAGCATGCGACTGAAAATCGCAGTGTCGGTGGTTCGATTCCGCCCCTGGGCACCA
>DAHWFB010000073.1 GCA_027326105.1 Acetobacteraceae bacterium | reverse complement strand
CTTCTGGTCGCGCGCGGACATGCGGTGACGGTTTTCGACAATCTCCGCCAGGGCCATCGTGCCGCCCTTCCGCTCGAAGCCCGCCTGGCCGCCGCCGATCTCGCGGATGCAGCGGCGCTCGAAGCGGTGTTGGCCGAAGGGCCGTGGGACGGGGTGTTCCATTTCGCCGGACTGATCGAGGTCGGCGCCTCGATGCGCGATCCGCTGCTCTATTTCCGCGCCAACGCCGGTCTTTCGGCCGATCTCGTCGCTGCCTGCCTGCGTCATGGCGTGCGGCGTTTCGTCTTCTCCTCCTCGGCCGCGGTCTATGGCGCCCCGGCGCTGGTGCCGATCGGCGAGGACTCTCCGCTCGCCCCCACTTCGCCCTACGGCGAGAGCAAGGCGATGACCGAGCGCGTGCTCGCCTGGGCTTCCGCTGCCCACGGGTTGCGGTATGCCGCGCTGCGCTATTTCAACGCCGCCGGCGCCGACCCGGAAGGCAGGCGCGGCGAGGATCACGCGCCCGAGACCCATCTCATTCCCCTCGCGATCGACGCCGCGCTCGCCCGCCGCCCGCCGCTCGCCTTGTTCGGCACCGACTACGAGACGCCGGACGGCACCGCGATCCGTGATTACATCCATGTCAGCGACCTGGCGGAGGCCCATCTCGCGGCGCTGGCGGCGCTCGAGGCCGGCGATCTGGTCGCTAATGTCGGCACCGGGCGCGGCCATTCGGTCCGCGAGGTGATCGCCGCGGTGCGCCGTGTGCTGGGGCGCGACGTGCCGGTGACCGAATCCCCCCGCCGGCCCGGCGACCCTCCCGTCCTGATCGCCGATCCCGCCCAACTCGCCGCCCGCGCCGGCTGGACCCCCCGCCACCCCGACCTCGAAACCCTTATCGCCCACGCCGCCGCTTGGCGCGTGGCGCATCCCGCAGGCTTCAGGGAACAGTGAGGTCGCAGCCGTGATGAGCCGCGGGCGGTTCGCCCCCGATGCCGCGCCGCGCCACCGCCTCGGGAATGCTCCGCGGTGTTGACTTGGC
Source organism: Acetobacteraceae bacterium (assembly GCA_027326105.1). GTDB lineage: Bacteria > Pseudomonadota > Alphaproteobacteria > Acetobacterales > Acetobacteraceae > DAHWFB01. Next base: position 25,252 of record DAHWFB010000073.1, on the reverse strand, counting down.
GCCGTATCCTGGGCCGACTTCCGCCGCAACCAGTGCAGCCATCGCCGCCGCCGGAGGTGGTGAGCGCCGACGACCGGGCGCTGCTCGAATCCTTCGCCCACGCCCCACGCCAGGGGGAGGAAGGCTTTGCCATCGATTTTCTCGGCGTGCGCACCCGCGTCGCCTTCCTGGGCGATGGCGCGCGAGGCTTCTCCGGCGCGGTGACCGGCGTGCCGGTTCCCAATGATTTCCGTGCCGGCGCCGCCGAGTGGCTTGGGTTGATCCGCGCCGTGGCGGCGGCGCGCGGGCGGTTCGTGGCGATGGAACTCGGCGCGGGCTGGGGCCCGTGGCTGGTGGCGGGTGCGGCGGCAGCGGCCGGGCGCGGCATCCGCGACATTCGCCTCTGCGCGGTGGAGGCCGACCCCGGCCATGGCGCCTTCCTCCACCAGCACTTCCGCGACAACGGGCTCGACCCGGCGGCGCACCGTCTGCTCGCCGCAGCGGTGGGACCAGCGGCAGGTGAGGCCTGGTGGCCGGTGGCCGCCGATCCCGCCAACGACTACGGCGGCCGGGTGATCGAAGCGAACGCCGGCACGCGGTCCGGGCTCCACCGGGTCGAGATGGTGGGGTTCTCCGACCTCCTTGGCGCCGAGCCGCGCTGGGACTTCGTCCATCTCGATATCCAGGGCATGGAAGCGGCGATCTGCAACGCGGCGGCCGACGTGCTGGCCGCCCGGGTGGCGCGGCTGGTGATTGGCACCCACACACGCAGAATCGAGGGCGAATTGCTGGAGCTTTTCCACCGTCTCGGCTGGGCGCTCGACCATGAGGCGCCAGGTCGCTTCGTCTGGCGCCCGGAAGCCCCGAGCGTGCAGGACATGGGGGTGCTGGACGGGCTGCAGATCTGGCGCAACCCCCGTTTCGCCCCGCGACGGTAACCCACACCCTTGACGCGGACACCGGCCGCAAGCACATCCCGGCAGTGAGCCACGACCCCTTCCTTCGCCCCGAGCAGGCCAGCGCCGCGGAAGCCATCGCCACCATCGGCGAGGATCTGGCGCTGTTCGACGACTGGATGGACCGCTACCAGTTCATCATCGACCTCGGCCGCAAGCTGCCACCCTTTCCCGAACCATGGAAGGACGACGCGCATCGCGTGCAGGGCTGCCAGAGCAAGGTGTGGATGGAAAGCCGGGCGCGCGATGGCGTGATCGAGTTCGCCGGCGCCTCGGACGCGGCCATTGTCTCCGGCCTGGTGGCGCTCCTGCTGCGTGTCTATTCCGGGCGGAGTGCTGCGGAAATCCTCGCCACCGGACCGGAATTCCTCAAGGAACTCGGTCTTCTCGAAGCGTTGTCCACCAACCGCGGCAACGGCATCGCGGCGATGGCGCGGCGCGTCCGCGCGATCGCCGAGCGTGTCCTGGAGCACGATACCGTTCTGGAGTAGTCTGATTGCCCGGCGCGGGCGTGGCGAAACTGGCAAACGCACTGGACTTAAAATCCGGCGCCTCACGGCTTGTGGGTTCGATCCCCACCGCCCGCACACGCAGGAACAGCAACGGCGACAATTATTTTGATTCGTTCTTTCGAGAGCGAGATGTTTTATCGAACAACATCGAGCGGGATTTCTGTTGTTTTTACTATTTTTGTTTTGAATAATGTATGAGATTGCCCTGCGCGTCGAGCAGCGGCACGTGATAGCTTTCCAGGATGCGGGTGATCTCGGCGCGATGTGCGTCGATTACCTTGCTGAGATCGTAGGCCCAGCGCGGTTCGCTTGGCCGCACCCCCATCGAGACGTAGAAATCGAGCCGCGGTTCTCCGGCGGCAGGGTGGTCGCGCAGCAGAACCCAATGCAACGGCAGATGGTCCTTGGCGATGTAGTAGCCGGCGATCGGCCCCCAATCCAACGCATAGTCGATCTTGCCCTTGGCGAGATCGAACAGGATCTGCCGTGCGGGCTTGAAATAGCGCGTGTCGGCGAAAAGCGCGTAGCCCAGCACCTTGGCTGCCAGCCCGTATTTGGCCACCAGCGTGGCCGGCGGCGTGCCGCCGACCACTCCGATGCGCTTGCCGCGGAAGGCCGGGTTCGAGAGCAGATCGCCCGGAATCTGCTCGCCGTCACGGGCGATCAGAAGATAGGCGGAGTGGTAGTAGGGGTCGGTGTTCTGGGTCGCATTGCTGCTCTGGAACACGCCGGGCACTACGTCGCAGAGATATTTCATCAACGTCTGGCGGACGAACCCCGGCGATTCCGGATACCAGACATAGCTCAGCCTTCGGTGCATCGCCCGCGCGACGAGTGCAGCGACGCGGTTCTCGAATCCCTGGCCCTTCTGGTCGGAAAACGGCATGTCGGCCGGGCCGGCGCAGACCCGGAACAGCCCGGGGGGCACCAGGCTCGGTGCGTTCGGCGGCACCTGGGCGCGCGACGGGCGGGCCAGCGGACCGAGTGCGGCCGCCAGCCCCAGCACCCCGGCGCGCAGGAGGCGCCGGCCCAAAACTATTGCGCCTTCTTCGGCAGCTGATGCGGCCGCCCGCGGCCGATGGCGCCGTCCGAGCGTGCCTTGAGATAGGCGTAGATGTCGCTGAGGTAGTTCACCACGTCGGGGTTGAGCCCGAACGCCGGCATGACGAGCTCCATCCCATTGCCGAGGTTTTTCTTGCCGTTGATGACGGTCTGGGCGAACTGCAAATAGCTGAGATGCTTCAGCGCATCGACCAGGCTCGGCGCATAGGAACTGCCGAGGCCGTCCTCGCCGTGGCAGCGCATGCAATTCTCCCCGTAGCGGAGATAGCCTTCGAAAACCGGATGATTGACCTTCCCGTTGATCACGACATAGGGCTTTTTCGCCGTGTCGGCCCGGGCGGCGATGACGAAGGCTCCGCCCACGATGGTGAATGCGGCGAACACCGCCAGGGCTACACTTCTACGCATGGTTCCTCCCGCGTCCGGCCGCAGCTTTGGATGATCGGCCGACGTCGTTTGATGGCGCGCGTTGTCGGAGAACGCAACCCCGGCGGCGCTGGTGGCGCCGCCGGGGCATCGATGACCGGATCAGAACCCGATCACATCTTCGGCAGGGCGAAGACGGTCAGCACGCCGCCGAGGTTGGTATAGTTGGAGAGCGCGCGATAGGCGCCCACCGCACCGAGACCATCGGTTCCCTTGGTCAGACCGGCCGCGAGGCCGATGCCGGCCCAGCCGCCGACGCCGGAGAGCACGGCGATGTATTCGCGCCCGTTGTGCTCATAGGCGGTGACGTTGCCGATGATGCCGGACGGGGTCTTGAAGCGCCACAGTTCCTTGCCGGTCTTCATGTCCACGGCCTTCAGGTCGCCCTGCAGGGTGCCGTAGAAGACCACGCCGCCAGCGGTTGCCAGCGCGCCGGACCACACCGAGAAAGCCTCGGGGTCGGACCAGGCGATCTTGCCGGTGTTGGGGTTCCAGGCGATGAAGTTGCCGAGGTTGCTCTGCCCCTTGGGCGGGAACATCGAGAGCGTGGCCCCGACATAGGGCTGGCCCGCGGTGTAGGTCACCTTGAAGGGCTCGTAGTCCATGCAGACGTTGTTGGTGGGCACGTAGAACATGCCGGTCTTCGGCGAGAAGGCCGCCGGCTGCTCGTCCTTGCTGCCGAGCGCGGCCGGGCAGATGCCCTTATAGTTCACTTCGGCGCCCCTCGAACCCGGCGCATACTTCGCCACCACGTTGGGCCGGCCGGTCTTCATGTTCACGCTGGTCGCCCAGTTGACCACCGGGTCGTACTTGTGGGCGATCAACAGCGCGCCCGTGGCCCGGTTGAGTTCGTAGGCGAAGCCATTGCGGTCGAAGTGCACCAGCGCCGGGGTCGCCTTCCCGTTGACCTTGACGTTGGCGAGGATCATCTCGTTGACGCCGTCATAGTCCCACTGGTCGTGCGGGGTCATCTGATAGACCCACTTCGCCATCCCGGTGTTGGGGTCGCGGGCGAAGATGGTCATCGACCATTTGTTGTCGCCCGGGCGCTGCACCGGGTTCCAGGTCGAGGGGTTGCCCGAGCCGTAGTACATCAGGTTCAGCTTGGGGTCGTAGGAGATCCAGCCCCAGGTGTCACCGCCACCGATCTTCCACTGATTGCCCTGCCAGGTCTTCAGCGAGGAGTTGGCGCCGACCGGCTTGCCCATATCGGTGGTGGTCTTGGGGTTGAACAGGATCTGGTTGTCCGGGCCCTCGGAGTAGGCGCGCCACACCTGCTTGCCGTCCTTCAGGCTGAACGCGGTCATGTAGCCCCGCACGCCGAACTCGCCGCCGGAGACGCCGACCATCACCTTGTCGCCGATCACCTGCGGCGCGCTGGTGCCGGTGGCGCCGACCTTGGCGTTGCCGTTGGAGGCCTTCCAGACCACCTTGCCGTTCTTGGCATCGAGCGCGACCACCTCGTTGTCCGCCTGGTGGAGGATGACGAGACCGTCGGCATTGCCGGCCTCGGCCGGCGGAGCGTACGCCGCGCCACGGTTGACGGTATCGCAGCACATCACCGGGATGACGTTGGGATCCTGGACCGGCACATACTTCCAGACGATCCGCCCCTGGTGGTTGAGGTCGAGCCCATAGACGATGTTCGGGAACGGCGTCACCACATACATCATGTTGCCGATGATGAGCGGCCCGCCCTCGTGACCGCGCAGCACGCCGGTGGAGAACGTCCACGCCGGCGTGAGCTGGTGCACGTTCTTGGTGTTGATCTGGTTGAGAGACGAATAGCGCCAGTTGGCGAAGTTGCCAGCGGGCATCACCCAGTTGGCGGCGTTGTTCTGCATCGTCTGCAGCGTGCCGCCGGCGGCCTGGGCGGCGCTGCTGCCCATCGCAAGGCCGACGCCGACGGCGACCGACCAGGTGAGAGCGGTTCTCTTGTTAGCCTTCATTCCTCTTATCCTCCCATGGAAGCCGACGCGGACGAACTCGATTTCAGCAAATCGGGGGAGGGAGAGGGGCGCGCGTGTGGCATGCCAAAGGCATCCCAGGCTGGACCGTTCTCACTCCCCTCGGGAAAGACGCTACTATCGCGGTGCGCCGCGCGCAAGACGCATTTCAGTCCTGTCATGTGGCGGAAAGCCCCCGCACACCACCCGCTCGCGCTGGCGTGATCGCGCCCCCGTCACCCCGGGCGGACGAGCCGGTGGTGCTTGCGCCCGGCCGAAAGCTTGATGACACCGGCGCGGAGATCGGCCTCCGTCACCGGGCGGGCCTCCTCGCCCAGCACGGCATCGTTGAGCCGCGCCCCGCCGCCCCGGATCAGCCGCCGCGCCTCGCCCAGGCTCGCCGCCAATCCTGCCTCGGCGAACAGGCGGAAGGCCGCGACGCCGGCTGCGAGTTCGGCCGCGGGAATGATGACCGTGGGCAGGTCCGCGCCCGCTCCGCAGGCGTCCTCCCCGAACGTCGCCCGCGCCGCCGCTTCCGCCGCCGCGGCCGCCGCCGCACCGTGGGCGAGCGCGGTCGCGGCGGTCGCGAGCATCCGCTTGGCATCGTTCACCTCCGCGCCTTCGAGGGCGGCGAGGCGGGCGATCTCGTCCAGCGGCAGGTCGGTGAACAGGCGCAGGAACCGGGGCACATCGGCGTCCTCGGTGTTGCGCCAGAACTGCCAATAGTCGAAGGGCGCGAGCCGGTCGGCGGTGAGCCACACGGCACCCTGCGCCGTCTTGCCCATCTTGGCCCCCGAGGCGGTGGTCAGCAGCGGCGTCGTCAGCCCCCAGACCTCGGCGCGGTCGGTGCGGCGGACGAGGTCCACCCCGGAGACGATGTTGCCCCACTGGTCCGAGCCGCCCATCTGCAACCGCACGCCGTGGCGGCGGAACAGTTCGCGGAAATCATAGCTCTGCAATATCATGTAGTTGAATTCGAGGAAGCTGAGCGGCTGCTCACGCTCCAGCCGCAGGCGCACGGAATCGAAGGTCAGCATGCGATTGACGGTGAAATGCGGTCCGATCTCGCGCAACAACTCGATGTAGCCGAGCGCGTCCAGCCATTCGGCGTTGTCGACGAACCGCACCTCCCCGGCGCCGAGAAACGGGTCGAAGACGCGGCGGATGCCGGCGAGATTGGCCGCGATCTCCTCGGCCGCCAGCATGCGCCGGGACTCGTCCTTCCCCGAGGGATCGCCGATGCGGGTGGTACCCCCGCCGAGCAGCACGACGGGCCGATGACCGTGGCGCTGGAGCAGCCGCAGCATCATGATCTGCACCAGGCTGCCGACGTGGAGCGAGGCGGCGGTGGCGTCGAAGCCGATATAGGCCGCGATCGGTCCGGCGCGGCAGGCGGCATCGAGCCCCTCGGGGTCGGTTGCCTGGAAGATCAAACCGCGTGCCTGCGCCTCGCGCAGGAAATCGCTCCGGTACTCGTATTCAACAGGGCTCTCTGGCATGGCCCGGGGGGTTAGCATGAGAGGGGCGGGTTGAGAATGCGGGTGATCGGGCTGATGAGCGGCACTTCGCTCGACGGGGTGGATGCCGCGCTGGTCGAGACCGACGGGGAGCGTATCGCCTCCTGCGGCCCGGCACGCACGCTGCCCTACGATGCGCCGATGCGCGAGCAGTTGCGCGACCTGCTGGCGCGCGCCCCGCGCCTCGCGCCGGACGATCCGGCGGTCGCCGCGGCCGGGAGGCGGCTTGGCGCATGGCATGCCCGTGCGGTGGCGGCGCTCGGTGTCGCGGCCGATCTCGTCGGCTTCCACGGCCAGACCATCCTGCACGACCCCGCCCGCCGCCGCACCTGGCAGATCGGTGACGCGGCACTGCTCGCCCGCCGCACCGGGCTGCCGGTGGCCTGGGATTTCCGCTCGGCCGATGTCGCGGCCGGCGGCGAAGGCGCGCCGCTTGCGCCGCTCTATCATGCGGCCCTCGCCGCCGGTCTGGAGCGCCCGCTCGCCGTGCTCAACATCGGCGGCGTCGCGAACGTGACCTGGCTGGGCGAAGGCGGCGGGATCCTCGCCTGCGACTGCGGCCCGGGCAACGCGCTGCTCGATGATTTCGTCCGCGCGCGCACCGGGTCCGACTACGACCGCGACGGCGCGCTGGCCGGCGCCGGGCACGCCGACGAAGCGCTGCTCGGCCACTGGCTCACCCACCCGTTCTTCGCCCGCGCCGCGCCCAAATCGCTCGACCGCCAGCAGTTCGCCGCCGTGCTCGGGGATCTCGCGCACCTCGCCGACAGGGACGGTGCCGCGACGCTCGCCGCCTTCACCGCCGCCGCGGCGGCGGCGACCCGGCTTCCCGCGCCGCCGCGCCGCTGGCTGGTCGCCGGCGGCGGGCGCCACAACGAAGCGATGCTGGCCCAACTGCGTGCCCGCCTCGCCGCGCCGGTCGAGCCGGTGGAGGCGGTGGGCTGGGACGGTGACGCGCTGGAGGCGCAATGCTTCGCCTTCCTCGCCGCCCGGGTGGCCCGCGGGCTGCCGCTCAGCCTGCCCGCCACCACCGGGGTCGCGCGCCCGACCCCGGGAGGGCGCATCGTCCGGCCGTGAGGGTGCCGGGACGGCCAGACCGTATCGCAAGAATCACCGACCCGAAATCGTCACGCCATCGAACATCGTTGCCATCCTCATCGCGCTCGCCGCCAGCGCGGGCTTCGGCCTGGTCAACGCCGTCGGCATGACCCGCATCGGCATCCCTTCCTTCATCATGACGCTGGCATCATGACGCTGGCCATGCTCCAGATCGGTGACGGCGTCTGCGCGATGCTGGTGCGCGGCCAGATCGCCTATGCGGTGCCCGCCCCGGTCAGCCTGCTCGGCGCGGGGACGATCGGGCCGGTGCCGGTGATCGTCGTCGTCGCGGCGCTGGTGCTGCTCGCCTCCCACCTCGTGCTCACCTACACGCGGTTCGGGCGCTACGTGTACATGGTCGGCGGCAACCGCGAGGCGGCGGAATATTCGGGCGTGAACGTGCGCGCCATCGTCGCCGCGGTGATGGTGATCTCGGCGCTCTGCGCCGGCCTCGCCGGCATGCTCGGGGTGGCGCAGTTCGGCAGCGCCCAGCAGAACGGGTTCGACACCTACCTGCTCGATTCGATTTCCGCCGTCGTGGTCGGTGGCACCAGCCTGTTCGGCGGCCAGGGCGGCATCGGCAACACCCTGCTCGGGCGGTTCGTCCTCGGGGTGCTGAACAACGGCCTCGACCATGTCAACATCGACAGCTTCCTGAAAATCCTCCTCCGCGGCCTGATCCTGCTCGCCGCCCTGATCATCAACGTCTGTGCCCGGCGTCTGCACCGCGGGCCGGACCGCGCCGGCTGATCCCGCCGGCCGTTTAACCGGTGCGCCCGCCCTCCCAGACCACCAGCCGCGCCGCGCCGTGGGCGCGCTCTGCGAGCAAGCCAGCGGGCGGCGGTTCGCCGCGCGCCGTCTCGGCCAGGATCAGCGCGCCCGGGGCGATCCAGCCGGCGTCCGCCAGCGCCGCCGCCGCGCGGGCCACCGCGCCCTCCGCATAGGGCGGATCGAGGAACACCAGCGCGCAGGGCTCGCCCGTGGGCGGGGCGAAGCCGTCGGCCGCCACCACCCGCGCCCGCTCTCCGGCGCCCAGGGCGGCGATGTTGGCGCGCAGCGCGGCGAGTGCGGCGCGGTCCTGCTCCAGGAACACCGCCCGCCCGGCCCCGCGCGAGAGCGCTTCCAGCCCGAGCGCGCCGGTGCCGGCGAACGCGTCCAGCACCAGCGCTCCGGCAAGCCGCTCCCGCCCGCCCCAGGGCGCGTGCAGCAGCATGTCGAACAGCGCCTGGCGCACGCGGCCCGCGGTCGGCCGCGTCGCCGCCCCGGCCGGTGCGCACAGTGCCCGCCCGCGCCAGGCGCCGGCGATGATCCGCATCCTCTCGCGCGCTACTTCCCGAGTTTGGCCTTGATCGCGTCGATCTCCGCGGTGCTCATCGTCCCCGTCGTCACCACCTTGCCGCCCTGGATGCGCCAGAGCCGGAACGGGCCGGTGATGTCGCCCCAGCGGTCGAACGAAACCGGCCCGATCACCCCCTCGTAGCGGATCGGCTTGCCCGCCTTGATCAGCGCGAGCGCCTTGCGGAAGCCCGCCGGTCCGGCCCCGACCACGGTTCCCTTGGGGTCGAGCACCCGGCGCATCGCGTCGCGGATCGCACGCGGCTTGGCCGATCCGGCCTCGGCGATGGCGAGCCCCAGGATCGCCGCCGAATCGTAGGCCTGCGGTGCGGCCGGCGCATCGGCGCTGGCGTGGGCATAGGCCGGGAACGCGGTCGCGAAATAGGCCGTCGAAGCGGTGGTCTCGGTGCCCGAGGAGGTGCCGTAGGCGTGGTCGAGATAGGCGGGACCCACATCCTTGATGAAGCCGGCGTCGTTCATGCCGTCGTTGAGCAGGAACTTGCGCACCCCCCCCTGGGCGATCCAGGTCCGCGCGATGGTGGTGCCGTCGCCGGGATAGGAGATGAGATAGAGCGCGTCCGGCTTCTCGGCGATGCCGCGGGCCACCTCGGCGGCATAGGAGGACTGGCCGGCGTCATAGGGAGTGTCGGACAGGATGGTGCCGCCGAGCGCCCGGTACGCGCGGGCGAATTCGGCCTCCATATTGACCCCGAAGTCATTGTTCACATGGATGATGGCGATCCGCTTGAAGCCCAGCGAAAGTGCGTATTTCGCCGCCGCCACGCCCTGCAGCGCGTCCGAGGTGATGGTGCGGAACCAGTAGCCATGGGTCTTTCCCGCCTTGGCGAGCTGGGTGAAGGTGGGCGAGGAGGAAGCGGGCGAGATCTGCACGATCCGCCCCGGCCCGGTAACCGCAGTCAGGATCGGCAGGCTCACCGAGGAGATGACGGCGCCGATGATCGCCGGCACATGGTCGATCGCCACCAGTTGCTTCGCCACATCCACCCCCACCGAGCCCTGGCTCTGGGCGTCGCGGATTTCGGCGGCCAGCGTGCAGCCGTTCACTCCGCCCGCCTGGTTGAGGTCGCGGAAGGCCATGTTCACCGCCTTGGAGGCGGTCTGCCCGAACGGTCCGGCCGGACCGGTGAGCGACATCACCACGCCGATGGTGATCGTGCAGGCCATCGCCGGCGCCGCCGCCAGTGTCAGCAGGGCGGCCAGCATCACTCCCCATCGCATCCTCATCGGACGTTTCCCTCCTCATCGTTGAGTCCGTATTTCATGATCCGCGCATGCGGTCCGCCCGCGTCGCGTTCGAGTTCATAGACGTCCCCCGCCGGCCCCCGCCTGCGGCCGAGCACGGCGGCGATCGCCTCGCGGTCGGGATCGGTGAGGGTGAGGGCGGCGGCGGCAAGCGTGGTCGGCAGGTGATCGCCATGGCGCGACCCCACGATCGCCGCCCCCGCCCCGGGCAGGTCGAGCGCCGCGGCGATGGCGACCGCTGCGATCGGAACGCGGTGGCGCACGGCGATGTCCGCAAGCGCGCCGAGCAGGTCCTGGAACAGCGCCCAGCCGCCGAACTCCTCGATGATCAGCCGGTATTTGATCAGCGAACGGTTGGACAACCCCTGCGGCGGCGCCTGGCCCAGCCAGGTCTCGGACAGGAACCCCCCGGCCAGCGTGCCGTAGCACAGGAGGCCGAACCCGGCCTCGCGCGCGAGTGCCACCATCCCCGCCGCCGGGCGGGCGTCGAGCAGGGAATACTGCACCTGCATGGCGGCGAGATCGATCCCGGCGCCGAGCAGCGCGCGGGTGCGGGGCACGTCGAAATTGGTTCCCCCGAGCAGGCGGATCTTTCCCGCCCGCTGGAGATCGGCGAGCATCCCGGCAGTCTCGATCCAGCCCGGCACGGCATAGTCCCACCAATGGAACTGCACGAGATCGAGCCGTTCGAGGCCCAGCCGCGCGAGCGAACGGTCGATGATGCGGCGGACATACGCGCGGTCGATGCGGGCGAGATGGTCGCGGTCGGGCACGAACTTCGTGTGCACCTGCAAACGGGCCGCCAGATCCGGCCGCGCGGCACGGAACTCCCCGATCAGCGCCTCGGCGCCGGCATAGATGTCGGCGCAGTCGAAGCAGGTGATGCCGGCCTCCACATGCGCCGCCATGGCGGCGAGCGCCCGGGCGCGATCGACCGCCCCATGGTCCCCGGCCAACTGCCAGTTGCCCTTGATCAGGCGGGGAATCGAGTAGTCCGCCCGCAAGCCGATGCGGGGGACGCTCACCGCGCGGGCGCGAGCGGCACGGCGCTCACCTCGGCATGGCGGAACCATCGCCGCCCGGTGCGGCTGATGCGAAATCGCGCCCCGCAATGGGGATCGGGACAGGCCACTTCATGATCGGTGCTCATCCAGTCGGCGGGAGCGGTCTCGCGCTGGCGGGCCGGCAACAGCGGCAGCAACGCGGCCAGCGGGTAGAGCGGAAATCCCTGCCCGGGCGGCAGGTGCAGCATCTCGCCGGCCAGGGTGAAGAAGTCCCCGGCGCGGTGGCCGCAGACCATCGGCCGTTCCCCGGCCACCACCTCCACCCGCAGATCGTAGAGGAAAAATCCCTCCGCCTCGCTCATCGGGTCCGTTCATAAAGATATAAACATATGTGCATACGTGCATATCCTCGGGTCTTGGTGACCGTTCGGGCAAACTGTAGACACTCCTTCCCCGGCGAACAACGGAAGTCCCGCGATGACCCTGCATGATCTCGAACTCGAGGAGGTGGGGCGGGACTTCGGCGCGGTGCGGGTGCTCGACCGGGTCTCCTGCACCATCGCGGGGGGAGCGATCACCGGGCTGATCGGGCCCAACGGCGCCGGCAAATCGACCCTGTTCGACCTCATCGCCGGCAGCCGCTCCCCCTCGCGCGGGCGGATCCGCTTCGCCGGCCGGCGGATCGAGCATCTGCCGCCGTATCGGCGCCACCGCGCCGGGATTGCCCGCGGCTTCCAGGTGGCGCGCCCGTTCCTCGGGCTTTCGGTGCTGGAAAACGTCATGCTCGCCGCCCCCGGCCAGGCCGGCGAGCTGTTCTGGCGCAACTGGCTCACCCCCGGGGCGGTGGCGCGCGGCGAGCGGGCGGTGGCGGCGGACGCGATGGCGCTGCTCGAGTTCGTGGGGCTCGCCGATCTGGCGCGCGCCGAGGCCGCGGTGCTCTCCGGCGGGCAGCGCAAGCTGCTCGATCTCGCCCGCCTGCTGCTCGGCCGGCCACGGCTCATCCTGCTCGACGAGCCCGGGGCGGGGGTGGCGCCGGCGCTGCTCGAACGCATCATGGAGCGCATCGCTGCGGTCAACCGGCGCGGCGTCGGGTTCCTCATCATCGAGCACAATCTCGATCTGGTGATGCGGCTTTGTTCCCGCGTGCTGGTGATGGCGGAAGGGCGCATCCTGACCGCGGGGACGGCCGAGGAGGTGCGCGCCGATCCGCGCGTCGCCCGTGCCTGGCTCGGGCCGTGAGCGTCCTGCTTGCGGTATCCGGCCTGGTCGCGGGCTACGAGCCGGGCCTGCCCATCCTGCGGGGGGTTTCGCTCACCCTCGGGGAGGGCGGGATCGTCGCGCTGATCGGGCCCAACGGGGCGGGAAAATCGACCCTGATCAAGGCCATCGCGGGGCAGGTGCCGCGGTTCGCGGGCGCGGTCTCGCTCGCCGGGCGCGACCTCGCGGGCACGCCCACCCACCGGCTGGGCGCGCTCGGCCTCGGCTACGTGCCGCAGGTGGCGAACGTCTTCGCCCGCCTGACGGTGGCCGAGAATCTCGTGCTCGCCGCCGCCGCCCTGCCGGGTCCGGCGCGGCGGGCGGCGGTCGCGGCGCAGTACGCCGCCTTCCCCGATCTCGCCTCCCGCGCCCGCCTTCCCGCCGGGCGGCTCTCGGGCGGGCAGCGGCAGATGCTGGCGCTCGCCCGCGCGCTGCTCGCCTCCCCCCGGGTGCTGCTGCTCGACGAGCCCTCGGCCGGGCTCGCGCCGGCGGTGGTTTCCACGGTCTTCGCGAGGCTGCGCGCGATCGCGGCCGGGGGGGTCGCGATCCTGCTCGTCGAGCAGAACGTCGGGGCGGCGCTGGCGCTCGCCACGCGGGCGCTGGTGCTGGTCGGCGGGCGCATCGCGCGCGAGGACGCTGCCGCCGCGCTCGCCGCCGACCCCGGCCTTGCCGACCTGTTTCTCGGGCGGGCGGCGTGATCGCCCAATATGTCGCCGACGGGGTGGTTTCGGGGGCGCTGGTCGGGCTGGGGGCGATCGGGCTCACCCTGACCTACGCGGTGCTCGGCTTCGCCAATTTCGCGCAAGGCGAGTTCCTCACCTGGGGCGCCTATTTTGCGCTCGCGCTGCTGTCCGGCACCGGGCTCGGCCACGCTGCGGCGCTGCCGCCCTTCGCGTTCGGCTGGCCGCTGCTGCTGGTGCTGCCGGCGGCGGTCGCGCTCACCGGCGGGCTCGCGGTCGCGCTCGACCATGTGCTGTTCCGCCCCCTGCGCCGGCGCGCCGGCCCGATGGGGCTGGTGATCGCGAGTTTTGGCGCCTCGCTCGCGCTGGCCAATCTCGTGGTGCTGCTGTTCGGGCCGAAGCCGCGCTATTTCTCCCGTGCCATCGCCTTCGCGATACCGGTCGCTCCCGGCGTGCGGCTGACCGCGGACCGGATGCTGGTGGTGGCGCTGGCGCTGCTCGCCATGGCGGCGCTCCATCTCCTGCTCACCCGTAGCCGCCTCGGGCTCGCGATGCGGGCGAGCGCGGAGAACCCCGCGCTCGCCGCCGTCTATGGGGTGGACGCGGAAGGCGTGCGGCGGGCGTCCTGGTGGATCGGCGGCGGCATGAGCGCGCTCGCAGGGGTGCTGCTCGGGCAGACCGAGCAGATCCAGCCGCTGATGGGCGCCGATCTGCTGCTGTCGCTGTTCGCCGCCGCCATCCTGGGCGGGATCGGCAGCGCCGGGGGCGCCTTCGTGGGCGGGCTGGTGGTGGGGCTCGCCGAGGCGCTTTCGGTGCCGCTGCTCGGTGCCGCCTACCGCCCGGCGGCGGCGTTCCTGGTGCTGTTCGCGGTGCTGATGCTGCGCCCGACCGGACTGTTCGGGGAACGGCCGTGATCGCACACTTCGCCTCCTACGCGACGTTCTTCCTCACCCTCGCGCTCGCCGACGGGATCGCCTGCCTGGGGCTCAATCTGCAATGGGGCTGGACCGGGCTGTTCAACGCCGGGGTGGCGGGGTTCTATGCCATCGGCGCCTATGCCACGGCGCTGCTGACCGCGCCGGCGCAGCCCGGGCTCCTCGGCGGAGGGGGGCTGCCGTTCTGGGTGGGGTGGCTGGGGGCGGCCGTGCTTTCCGCCGCCGTGGCGCTGGCGATCGGCCGGCCGGTGCTGCGGCTGCGGGCGGATTTCCTGGCGATCGTGACCTTCGGCTTCGCGGTCAGCGTGCAACTGGTGGCCCTGAACGCGACCGCGCTCACCGGCGGCGCCTTCGGGCGGAGTTTCCTGCCCCACCCCTTCGCTTCCGCCCCGGCGACGCTGGCGCTGGTGGCGGGCCTCGCCCTGCTCGCCTGGGTCGGGCTCGAGCGGCTGGTGGCGAGCCCGTGGGGGCGGGCGCTGCGGGCGGTGCGCGAGGACGAGGGCGCGGCGGCCGCGCTGGGCAAGAATCCGGCGGCGCTGCGCCTGCAGAGTTTCGTGCTGGGCGCGGCGCTGATCGGGCTCGCCGGGGCGATCCGGGCGCAGTTCATCGGCTTCGTCGCACCGGAGGACTTCCTGCCCGTGCTCACCTTCCGCATCTGGGTGATGCTGATCGTCGGCGGGGCGGGGAATTTCACCGGGGCGCTGGCCGGCGCGGTGGTGGTCTCCGCCCTGTGGTCGGGCAGCGGGGCGGCGCTCACCGCGCTGTTGCCACCGGCGTGGCAGGTGCGGGGAGCGGCGGTGCAGGTGGTGGCGATCGGGGTGGGGATCGCGCTGCTGTTGCTGTTTCGCCCGCGTGGGCTGGTTGCCGAACGGGTGCGGGTCTCGCGCCATCTGCCGCCGCCGCCGGGATCGGGGCCGCGGCGGGAGCGGGGCGGGGACGGCGACGGTAGGCGGCATCCGCGGTCCGGCGGATGAAGAAATGGAGCAGCGCCGCGACCAGGCTCCGCCACGGTTCGGCGTGGTGGAAGCCGTGGCCGCAGGGCGGGAAGAGTTCGAGATCCGCCACCCCGCCCGCCGCGCGCAGGCGTTCGGCGAAGCGGCCGGTGTCCCCGGCCGGAACCAGCCGGTCGCGCAGCCCGTGCAGCAGCAGGGTCGGCGGCAGGCGGGGAAGCGCCATGTGGAGCGGCGAGAGCCCCTCGTCCCCGCCGGCGGGAACCGCGGCGGAGCGGAAGCCCTGCGCCGAGAGGTCGAGCACCGGGCTGATGAGGAAGAGCCCGTCCACCTCCCGCCCGGCGGCCGCGGCGGCATGAATGGCGAGCAGCCCGCCGGCCGACGCGCCGCCGAGGAAGACGCGGCGGCGGCCGGTGCGGGCGAGCAGGAAGCGGGTCGCCGCGATCGCGTCGGCGATGGCATCGGCGACCATGGTTCCGTCCCGCGCGTGGACCCGGTATTCGACCAGCATCGAGGCGATGCCGCGCCGCTGGAGATGGCGCGCCGGGCGCAGGAGATTGTCCGCCCGCCCGTCCACCCAGCCGCCGCCGTGGAACCAGATCGCGACCGGCCCCGAACGGTCGTGGGTGTCGAGCGCCGCGATGCCGAGATCGCCGCGATAGAGCAGGCGGGCGGGAGGCTCCTGGCGCACGTGGGGGCCGGCGGCGCTACTGGCCCGGGGGCGAGAGCGGCACCAGCTTGGGAGCCGGCGGCGGGGCGAGCGGCTTGGCCTGGACCGGCGGCGGCGGCGGTGCGCCGCCGTTGGCGCCGACCAGCCATTCGCCGAGCGACCGGCGGAGCTGGTATTCGAACTCCACGTTCATCGCCGCCATCAGCCGCTTCTCCATGTCGTAGAGCACCCGGCGCAGCTCGTTCTGGTCGCCCTTGGGGAAGCTGCGGGAGCGCTGCACGGCGGCGGAGGCGAAGCCGACGCGGCTGCCGTCCGGCGTCCGCACGTCGAGCCGGACCGACAGCGTGCCGACGATATTGCCCCCGGCGCGACGCAGCGAGGCGGCGCGGATGACGAACACCGCCTCCCCGGTGCTGCCCATGGCGGAGAGCCGCTCGCGCGCCATGCGGGCGAGCAGGCGCGCGGGGAGTTCGGGGGCGTCCGCATCGAGGGTGAAGCCGTCCTGCACCGGCCGGTAGCTGTCGCGGATCGTGATATGGGCGACGTTGAGGCGGATCGGCGGCAGATAGGAATAGTCCAGGCGCGGGAACCGGGCCGGCGGGGTGGCGCTGGCGCAGGCGGCGAGGGTGGCGGCCAGACCCGCCGATCCGGCGAGAAGGAGGCTGCGGCGGGAAAGCGGGGCGGAGGGCATCATCGTTCCTCGTGGCGGAAGCGTGCGGCGGGAAGTGCGCTCAGGTGGGGCGGACGGGAAGCGGCCGTCCGCGCACCTGGTCGCGGCGGAAGCGGAAGTCGAAATTGCAGAACTCGCAGGTCATGACGATGTCGCCGGCGACCGCCATGTGGTCGAGATCCTCGGGCGGAAAGCCATCGAGAATCCCCGACAGGCGGGCGCGCGAGCAGCGGCAGCCGTAGGAGAGGGCGCGGGGACGGTCGAGCGCCACCCCTTCGGCGGCGAACAGGCGATGGGCCAGCGCTTCGGGAGCCAGCCGGTCGTCGAGCAGTTCGCTCTCGCCCAGCGTCGCGGCGAGCGCGCGGGCGGTCCGCCAGCCCTCGTCGGCGTCGGCGCTGGCGGCGACGCCGCCCGCGGGCGCCACCTTCTCGAGCACCAGCGCGCCGGCCCGCCAGCCTTCCGGCCCCGGCGCGGCGGCGAGGCGGAGGTGGGCCGCGATCTGTTCGCTGGTGCGGAAGTAATGCATCGCCATGGCGGCGAGATCCTCGCCCTCGATGGCGACGATGCCCTGCTGGCGCTCGCTGTCCGGCCCCTGATCGACGGTGAAGGCGAGCAGCCCGGCCCCGACCAGGGCGGCGGCGGGGGGAGCGGGGTCGGCGGCGAGCAGGGGGTCGAGGAGATCCTGGACGGTGCGGGCGTAGCCGCGCAGCGCGCCGGTATCGGTGCAGTCCGCGAGCAGGAGGGTAACGGCGCCGTCGCCCTTGACCTGGAGGCTGAAGGAACCGCGGAACTTCAGCGCCGCGGCGAGGCCGGCGACCAGCGCGAGCGCCTGGCCGAGCAGGCGGGCGACCGCGGGCGGGTGCTGGTGGCGGGTGAGCAGCGCCTCGGCGAGCGGGCCGAGCCGGACCAGCCGCCCGCGCACCCCGAGCGCGGGCAGGCGGAAAGGGGTGACGCCGCGGGCGAAGACGAGATCGGGCACGGCGGGACGGTCATGGTCGAGAAAATCGAACGGTTCGGACATCGGCGCAGCATAGCCGAGGCGGCGGCCGCTCTGCCACCACCTCGCCGGCACTGCTCCGGCGCCCGCCGTCCCCTTGCCCGCCGCCCGGGCATCGGCCACCTTGAGGGGGCCAGCGCGAAAGGCTTCCCGATGCAGAAACTCCTGGTGCTGCAATCCCTCTGGGCGATGGAAGGCGAGGGCGCGACGGGCACCGAACCCGCGCTCGAGGAAAAGCTCGCCCGCATCATCGCGGCCGGCTACGACGGCGTCAGCACCCACTGCACCGACCGCGCCACCGTGCGGCGGGTGATGTCGGTGCTCGGCCCGCACGGCCTGGTCATGGAAGGCCAGTGCTTCCCCACCACCGCCGACGGCATCAAACCCGCGCTCGAGATCGCCGCCGCCTATGGCGTCCGCCACCTCGACGTGCAGCCCGACGTGCGGCCGCGCCGCATCGCCGACTGCATCCCCCTGCTCGACGCCTGGCGCCGCGATGGCGAGCGGGCCGGCTTCCCGGTCTGGTTCGAGACCCACCGCGACCGCATGACCACCGACCTCTTCTTCACCCTCGACCTGCTCGACTGCTTCCCCGACCTGCCGCTCATCGCCGACCTCGCCCATTACCTGGTCGGGCGCGAATTCGCCTGGCCGGTGCCGGCGGAGGCGCATGCCCAGATCCACCGCATCCTCGACCACAGTTGGGGCCTGCACGGGCGCGTCGGCTCGCGCGAACAGGCCCAGGTCTCGCTCTCGTTTGCCCAGAACGCAATCTGGCGCGACCTCTTCCTCGACTGGTGGGAATACGGCATGCGCAGCTGGCGCGCCCGCGCGGCGGCGGACGCGACGCTCACCTTCACCTGCGAACTCGGCCCGCCGCCCTACGCCATCACCGGCGCCGACGGCCGCGAGCTTTCCGACCGCTGGGCGGAGGCGCTGCTCTTGCGCGACCTCGTTCGGGAGCGATGGGAGAGGAGCGGGGCGAGCAGGAAAGATCCGGGCCCTGCCCGGGCCCGCCGGGGCCTGAGATCCCGGGCCCCCGTCGTCTAGAGCACGTTCCGATCCAGTTGGATCGGAACGTGCTCTGTCCATTTGATGAAGCGAGCATCTTTATCCGATCAGATGTTTCAATCTGATCGGATGATGCTCTAGCCGGCGACGATTTCCGCGGCGCGGTAGCCCTGGGCGAAGAGGGCGGCGCGCAGGCCGGCGTGCTGGATGCGGGCGGGGATCACCTCCGCCACCACCGGCTTGGGACGGAACCCGATCCCGAGCCCGGCCTCGCGCAGCATCGGGATGTCGTTGGCACCGTCACCGAGCGCCAGCGCCTGCGCCGCAGGCACCCCGCGGCGGGCGGCGAGCGCCAGCAGCGTCTGCAATTTCACGTCCCGGTCGAGGATCGGCTCGCGTACCTCGCCGGTGAGACGACCGTCCGCGAACACCAGCGTGTTGGCGCGGTGGACATCGAAGCCGAGCTCCTCGGCGACGCGGGAGGAGAAGAAGGTGAAGCCGCCGGTGACCAGGGCGCAGGTGGCGCCGCGGGCGCGCATGGTGGCGACGAGTTCGACCGCACCCGGGGTGAAGGCGGTCGCGTCCCAGGTGCGTTCGAGCGCGGCCAGCGGCAGCCCCTTCAGCATCGCCACGCGCTCGCGCAGGGCTTGCCCGAAGTCGAGCTCTCCGTTCATGCTGCGGCGCGTGATGGCGGCGATGCGCTCCTTGAGGCCGACCGCGCCGGCCAGCTCGTCGAGCGTCTCGGTGGTGACGATGGTACTGTCCATGTCGGCGACCAGGATGTCCTTGCGCCGGCCGCGCGCGGGCGTGGCGATGGCATCGACCGGCAGCGCCCCGATCGTCGCCGCCACCCGCTGCGGATCCGGCGCCACCGCGCAGGCGATCTCCACCGCCTCGCCCGGGCTCAAAATCTCCAGCCCGGTGCCGAGCACCGCATCGCGCACCGCATCGATCAGGCCGCGGGCGAGCCGGGTGCGTTCGCGGTCGGCGACCAGGGTGAGCACGAAGGACATGGGTTCTTTTCGCATGCGCGCGCCATGACGCAAGAGGCGCCGCCGGCGCTCATCGTCGCCGGCCCCACCGCCTCGGGCAAGTCCACGCTGGCGCTCGCGCTCGCCGCCCGCCTCGGCGGGGTGATCATCAATGCCGACGCGATGCAGTGCTACCGCGACCTCCGCCTGCTCAGCGCCCGGCCGAGCCCGGCCGATGAGGCGGCCCAGCCCCACCGGCTCTATGGCGTGCGCGATGCCGCCGAAACGGTGCACGCCGCCTGGTGGCGGGCGGCGGCGCTGGCGGAGATGGCGGCGGCGCACGCGGCGGGGCTGCTGCCCATCCTCTGCGGGGGCAGCGGACTCTATCTCGCGGCTCTGCGGCAGGGGATCGCCGCGATCCCCGAGATCACCCCCGCAGCGCGGGCCGAGGCGCGGGCCCTGCTCGCCGGCCTCGGCTCCGCCGGGCTGCACGCCCGCCTCGCCGCCGCCGACCCCGCAACCGCCGCCCGCCTGCGGCCGAGTGACGCGCAGCGACTGGCCCGCGCCTGGGAAGTCTGGCGGGCGACCGGGCGGGGGCTCGCCGAGTGGCAGGAGCAGCCGGCGCAGCCCGCGCCCTGGTGCTTCCGCGCCCTGCTGATCGAGCCCCCGCGCGAGGGACTGCGCGCGGCCATCACCGCCCGCTTCGCCGCCATGCTCGCGGCAGGCGCGGTGGAGGAGGTGCGCGCGCTGCTCGGCCGCGATCTCGATCCCGCCCTGCCCCTGATGCGCGCCCACGGGGTGCCCGAACTCGCCGCCCACCTGCGCGGCGAGATCACCCTCGCCGAGGCCGCCACGCGCGCGATCGCGGCGCAGAGCCGCTACGTCAAGCGCCAAGCCACCTGGTTCCGCCACCATGGGCTGGCGGCACCCGAGGCGACGCATAGGATATATGCGCGAATCACGCACCAGGAGCAATTTTCGGTTGCAGAACTAGAGAATCTGGTCAGATTCGTTCGCGGGCCGGGTTGACGCCGCGCCCCGTCCGGGCTAGCCCTGCCTCGCCCGGAAGCCCGGGATGCAGCCATGCACATATAAGGATAGGTTTATGTCAGCCGATCAGACCCAGTCCGGAGCCGAGGTGATCTTGCGCGCGCTCAAGGAGCAGGGGGTCGAGGTCATTTTCGGCTATCCCGGCGGCGCGGTGCTGCCGATCTATGACGCGATCTTCCAGCAGAACGCCATCCGCCACATCCTCGTCCGCCACGAGCAGGCCGCCGTCCACGCCGCCGAAGGCTATGCGCGCTCGACCGGCCGCGTCGGCTGCGTGCTGGTGACCAGCGGGCCGGGGGCGACCAACGCGGTCACCGGCCTCGTCGACGCGCTGATGGATTCCATCCCGGTGGTGTGTCTGACCGGCCAGGTGCCCACCCATCTGATCGGCAACGACGCTTTCCAGGAGGCCGATACCACGGGCATCACCCGGCCCGCGACCAAGCACAACTATCTCGTCCGCCGCTCCGAGGACCTCGCGCGCGTGATCCACGAGGCCTTCTATGTCGCGCAGAACGGCCGGCCGGGGCCGGTTGTGGTCGATCTGCCGAAGGACATATTGATCGCTCCGGCGCCCTATGTCGGGCCGTCCGGCAACGGGCACCGCACCTACAAGCCGCGCACCGAGCCCGACCGGGCGGCGATCGCCGAGGCGCTGCGACTGCTCAAGGGAGCGAAGCGGCCGATCCTCTACACCGGGGGCGGCATCATCAACGCCGGGGCCTCGGAGCTTCTGCGCGAGTTCGTGCATCTGACCGGCTTTCCCTGCACCTCGACGCTGATGGGGCTGGGCGCTTTTCCGGCCAGCGACCCGCAATTCCTCGGCATGCTGGGGATGCACGGCACCTACGAGGCCAACCTCACCATGCATGGCTGCGACGTCATGCTCGCGCTCGGTGCCCGCTTCGACGACCGGGTGACCGGGCGGCTTTCCGCCTTCAGCCCCGGCTCGAAGAAGATCCACGCCGACATCGACCCCTCCTCGATCAACAAGAACGTCGCCGTCGATGTCGCGATCGTGGGCGACGCGGGGCGCGTGCTCGCCGCCCTGATCGCGGCCTGGAAGGCGGACGAGACCCCGCCCGAGCGCGAGGCGCTGGCCGCCTGGTGGCGCCAGATCGACCTCTGGCGGGCGCGCGATTCGCTGCGCTTCGTCCAGTCCCCGGCACGCGGCGCGGTGATCAAGCCGCAGCACGCGGTCAAGCGGCTCTATGAGATGACGCGCGGCATCGGGCGGGAGGTCTATATCTCGACCGAGGTCGGCCAGCACCAGATGTGGGCCGCGCAGCACTACCGCTTCGAGAAGCCCAACCGCTGGATGACCTCGGGCGGGCTGGGCACCATGGGCTACGGTCTGCCGGCGGCGATGGGGGTGCAGATCGCCCACCCCGACGCGCTGGTGATCGACATCGCGGGCGAGGCCTCGATCCTGATGAACATCCAGGAGATGGGCACGCTCGCGCAATACCGGCTGCCGGTGAAGATTTTCATCCTCAACAACGAATACATGGGGATGGTGCGGCAGTGGCAGGAATTGCTTCACGGCGGGCGCTATTCGGAGAGTTATTCCGCGGCGCTGCCCGATTTCGTCAAGCTCGCCGAGAGTTTCCACGCGGTCGGGCTGCGCGCCCGCAGTGTCGATGAACTCGACGGGGTGATCGCGCAGATGCTGGCCACCGACAAGCCGGTGATCGCCGATATCATGGTGGACAAGGCGGAGAACTGCTTCCCCATGATCCCCTCGGGTGCCGCCCACAACGAGATGATCCTGGGCGTGGGGCACGAGAGCGAGGCCGCCGGCATCACCGACGCCGGGCTGGTGCTGGTCTGATGGCGGAGAACGGGTTCCGCTCCGCCACCATTGCGGTGCTGGTGGACAACGAGGCCGGCGTGCTCGCGCGCGTCATCGGCCTCTTTTCCGGGCGCGGCTACAATATCGAGAGCCTGACGGTGGCCCCGGTGGACGAGAGCCGGCTGCACAGCCGCATCACCATCGTCACCTCGGGCACCGAGATGGTGATCGAACAGATCAAGGCGCAGCTGGGGCGGCTGGTGCCGGTGGGGCGGGTCTCCGACCTCACCCGCGAGGGGCCGCACATCGCCCGCGAGATGGCGCTGATCAAGGTGGTGGGCGAGGGCGAGAAACGCCACGAGAGCCTGCGCATCGCCGAGGCGTTCCGCGCGCGGGTGATCGACGCGACGACGGGCAGCTTCGTCTTCGAGCTGACCGGCGCCACCGACAAGCTCGACGCCTTCCTCGACCTGATGCGCCCGCTGGGGCTCGCCGAGGTCTCGCGCACCGGCATCGCCGCCATCGCGCGCGGACCACGGACGATATGAAGGCAAAGCGGAGGCTTTGCCCTCGCGCACCCGCCAAAGGCCGGCGGCCTTTGGAGACCGAACGATCGGGGGTCCGGGGCCCGAGGTCCCGGCGGCGCCGGGGCGAGCCTCGGACGGGCGGAGCCCCCGGCTGAGTATTGGCCTGAAACAAGGGAGTTTTTCGACCATGCGGGTGTACTATGACCGCGACGCGGACGTGAATCTGATCAAGGCGAAGAAGGTCGCCGTGGTCGGCTATGGCAGCCAGGGCCATGCCCACGCCAACAACCTCAAGGACTCCGGTGTCACCGAGGTGGTGGTGGCGCTGCGGCCGGGTTCGGCGGGTGTCGCCAAGGCCGAGGCGGCCGGGCTCGCCGTGATGGACGCCTCGGCGGCGGCGAAATGGGCCGACGTGGTGATGGTGCTGACCCCTGACGAGGGCCAGGGCGATCTCTATCGCGATCATCTCGGGCCCAACCTGCGCCCCGGCACCGCGCTCGCTTTCGCCCATGGGCTCAACATCCACTTCAACCTGATCGAGCCGCGCGCCGACATCGATGTCTTCATGATCGCGCCGAAAGGGCCCGGCCACACCGTGCGCTCGGAATACCAGCGCGGCGGCGGCGTGCCGCGCCTGGTCGCGGTGGCGCAGAACCCTTCGGGCAACGCGCTCGAGATCGCGCTCTCCTATGCCTCGGCGATCGGCGGCGGGCGGGCCGGCATCATCGAGACCACCTTCCGCGAGGAGTGCGAGACCGATCTCTTCGGCGAGCAGGTGGTTTTGTGCGGCGGGCTGGTCGAACTCATCAAGGGCGGCTTCGAGACCCTGGTGGAAGCAGGCTACGCGCCGGAGATGGCCTATTTCGAATGCGTGCACGAGGTGAAGCTGATCGTCGATCTGATCTACGAGGGCGGCATCGCCAACATGAACTATTCGATCAGCAACACCGCCGAATATGGCGAATACGTCACCGGCCCGCGCATCATCACGCCCGAGACCAAGGCGGAGATGAAGCGCGTGCTCGAGGATATCCAGTCCGGGCGGTTCACCCGCAACTGGATGCTGGAGAACAAGGTCAACCAGACCAGCTTCAAGGCGACACGGCGCAAGCTCGCCGCGCACCCGGTGGAGGAGATCGGGGAGAAGCTGCGCGGGATGATGCCCTGGATCGGCAAGAACCGGCTGGTCGACAAGAGCCGGAACTGACCCGACCGCCCGGCGCCGGCCTCCGGTGGCGCCGGGCGCGTCCGCGGCCTACAGGCTGACCTTGCGGGTGGGGTTGGTATCCACGAGGGTGTGGGTGGGGTCGGTGAGCCAGCGGCGGAAGTCGTTCGCGAAGGTGATCAGCTTGTTGTATTCCCTCTGCGCCATGCGTTTCAGCGTGGCGGAATCGAGGGTTTCGTCCCAGCCGTCGGGCACCGCGGACAGATCGACGCGGTGCTTCTGGGTCAGCTTGTCCTGAAGCAGTCCCGCCGTGCCGAGGTTGCTGTCGGGTACGACGAGGCGTTTGGCGCTGAGCGGGCCGATGGTGACCGAAGGACCGGTGGCGCCGGTCATGCGCGGGTTGGCGGTGGGGGGGACGATGGGCGAGCAGGTCACCGCCGCGACGATGGACATGACCAGCCCCAACAGGCCGGTCGCCTGGGGGTTGGCCCGAGCCACCAGCCTCTGCAACTCGGCAAGGACGAGCCGCATGGGCGAATCATTGCCCAGAGGGGTCTGGTCCAGCCCGGCGTAGCAGGTGTCGAAGGCGATCTTGTGCTGCGGGTCGAGCGGCAGGCCGCTGTCGAAGATGCCCCTGGCCACCTCGGCCGGGGCGATCGGCTTGTAGCCGTTGTTCGATAGGTAGCCGCCGGCCGGATCCTTGCCGTCGAAGCCGGTTTTCGACCCGTGGCCGATGACCAGGATCTTGTCCACTCCGGCCGCGCATTGCCCCACGGCAGTGGTGAAGGTGTAGATCTCCGAATAGCGCTTGCCGGTCGTGCGGGTGACGTATTTGTGGCAATTGGCCAATTGCAGAACGTCGGGGCCGGGAAGCAGCAGGATGACCTGGGCCATGGGGAGCTCCTGGACGGCGGGCGGCGCATCCGCAGAGCGCCTCTGTTCGAGGAGTACCACGGCAGGGCATCGCCGTGCCAGCGCATCGTCCATTTCCGTGCGCGGCGGAGCTTTGCGATCGGGGAAGGGGGTGCGGCACTGGCGGCCGGAGCGGAGTTGGCGCTGACGCAGTGCCCGCCGGCCGCGGACAGATCCAGCCGGCCGTGGGCTTCACGAACCCCGCCGGCACCGATCCGGGTGGCGGCGGCTCAGGCGACGGGGCGTTGTTTTCCTGGTCCGCGCGCCGTGGACCGCGGACCCTCGCGAGTTTCGACGGCCGCACCGGGATCTGCCCCAACCCCGCGCCGGCGGTTGCCGACCGAGAAGGTGCCCGAACCGGCCCCCTTCGCGCTGCTGCCGCCCGGCTGGCCGGCCTCGGCCTGGTCCCGCGGCGGTGGCTGGTTTGGCAGCGCCGCCATTCCGGGCTATGGGGGGCCGCAATTTCCGGCATGAATGACCCTTCCGATGACCTCCACGCGCCTGCGCAACATCGCCATCATCGCCCATGTCGATCATGGCAAGACCACGCTGGTGGACCAGCTTCTG
>DAHWFB010000062.1 GCA_027326105.1 Acetobacteraceae bacterium | reverse complement strand
TCCACAGGGGCCGCCGCCTCACTCCCGCCCTGCCCGGTGGGGTAGGATCGGGGGATGAACAGCATCGACCCGCCGCTCGCCGGCCTCTCCCAGCGCCTGCCGCCTGCCAACCTCCAGGCCGAGCAGGCGCTGCTCGGCGCGCTGCTGGCCAACAACCGCGCCTACGAGCGGGTGGCCGAGTTCCTCGCCGCGGAGCACTTCGCCGACCCCATCCACGGCCGCATCTTCCAGGCCATCGCCCGGCGCATCGAGGCCGGGCAGATCGCCGACGCGATCACCCTCAAGGGCGAGTTCGAACACTCCGGCCTGCTCGAGGAGGTGGGCGGGGTCGGCTATCTCGCCCAGCTGCTCGCCGCCATGGTCGGCATCATCAACGCCGGCGACTACGGGCGCACCGTCCACGATGCCTGGATCCGCCGCCAGCTGATCGAGGTCGGCGAGGTGATGGTCAACCGCGCCTTCGGGGCCGAGCCCGAACTCGACGGGGTGGCCCAGATCGAGGCCGGCGAGCAGGCGCTGTTCGACCTCGCCACCACCGGCGCGAGCGAGGGCGGGTTCATCAGTTTCGAGAACGCGCTCGCCGAGGCGATCCGCGGCGCCGAGCGCGCCTTCCTCCGCTCCGGCCATGTCGCGGGGCTGGCCACCGGCCTGCGCGACCTCGACGCCCGCATGGGCGGGCTGCACCCTTCGGATCTGCTGATCCTCGCCGGCCGGCCGGGCATGGGCAAGAGCGCGCTGGCGACCAAGATCGCCTTCGGCGCCGCCCGCGCGCTGGCCGCGGAGGCCGAGGCGGCGGGCGAAGGGAGGCGCCCGCGCGGGCAGATCGCGCTGTTCTCGCTCGAGATGAGCGCCGAACAGCTCGCCACCCGCCTGCTCGCCGAGGAGAGCCGCATCTCCGGCGACCGCATCCGCCGCGGCGATATCGGCCAGCGCGACTTCGACCGCTTCGTCGCCGTCTCGCGCGAGATCGCGGCGCTGCCGCTGCAAATCGACGATACCCCGGCGCTCACCCTCTCCGCCCTGCGCACCCGCTGCCGCCGGCTCAAGCGTACCAAGGGGCTGGCGCTGGTGGTGGTGGACTATCTCCAGCTCATGCGCCCGGCGGCGGGCACGCGGCCGGAGAACCGGGTGCTCGAGATCAGCCAGATCACCCAGGGGCTGAAGGCGATCGCCAAGGAACTCGCGGTGCCGGTGCTCGCCCTCTCCCAGCTTTCGCGCGCGGTGGAGGGGCGGGAGGACAAGCGCCCGCAGCTTTCGGACCTGCGCGAGTCCGGCACCATCGAGCAGGACGCCGACGCGGTGCTGTTCATCTACCGCGACGAATACTACCTGGCGCAGCGGGAGCCGAAGCAGATGGCTTTCCCGGACGAGCAGAAATTCCACGACGCGGTGGAGAAATGGAAGGCGGACATGGAGCGTGTCCACAACCGCGCCGAGCTCTTCCTCGCCAAGCAGCGCCACGGACCGACCGGCAAGATCGATCTTTTTTTCGAGGCCGAATTCACCCGCTTCGCCGACCTCGACCACCACCATTCGGGCGCGGATGGATACTGAGCCGGCGGCCGCTGCGATCCTCGAGATCGACCTCGCCGCCATCGTCGCCAACTGGCAGGCGCTGCGGGCCCGCCACGCCGGCGCGGTGGGCGCGGTGGTGAAGGCGGACGGCTACGGGCTCGGCGCCGCGATCACCGCGCCCGCGCTGCACGCCGCCGGTTGCCGGCATTTTTTCACCGCCCATCTCGCCGAGGCGATCGCGCTGCGCCCGCTGCTGCCCGGCGCCATGATCGCCGCGCTCAACGGGCCGCTGCCGGGCGAGGAGGACGCCTATCGCGCCCACGACATCCGCCCCGTGCTCGGCTCGCTCGCGCAGGTCGAGGCCTGGTCGGGCTGCGCCGGGCGCTGGGGCCGGCGGCTGTCCGCGCTGCTGCATGTCGATACCGGAATGTCCCGGCTCGGGCTCGCCGCCGGCGAGCTGGCCGCCCTGGCCGCCGAGCCCGCGCGGCTGGGCGGGCTCGATCTCTGCTACGTGATGACCCACCTCGCCGCCGCCGAACGGCCGCAGGCGCAGAGCAACGCGCGCCAGCTCGCCCGCTTCCGCGCCGCCTGCGCGGCGCTGCCGGCGGCGCCCACCAGCCTCGCCAATTCCTCCGCGCTGTTCCTCGGCCCCGGCTATGGCTCCGACCTCGCCCGGCCGGGGGCGGCGCTATGGGGCATCAACCCGACCCCCGGGCGCGCCAACCCGATGCGCCCCGGATTCCGGCTCTCGGCGCGGGTGTTGCAGGTGCGCGCCATCGCCGCCGGAGAGGGGGTGGGCTACAACGCCAGCTTCACCGCCGCCCGCCCGAGCCGGATCGCGACCGTCGCCTGGGGCTACGCGGACGGGTTCCACCGCGCCTTCTCCAACCGCGCGCGCGCCTTCTTTGACGGCAGGCCGCTGCGCTTGGTAGGGACCGTGTCCATGGACCTCTCGACGTTCGACGCGACCGACCATCCGCGCATCGGCCCCGGTGACTGGCTCGAACTCGTCGGCCCCCACCAGAGCGCGGACGATCTCGCCGACCAGGCCGGGCTCAGCCCCTACGAGTTGCTCACCTCGCTCGGCCGCCGCGCCGCCCGGCGCATCCGCGGGGCGGAGTGAACCCGTTGCTCGATCTGCTCGCCGCCGTCGGGCGGGGGGTGATCGGCGCCTGCCGCGCGACCGGGGCGGCGTCTCTGTTCGGCCTCGAAGGGCTGCTCGGCATCCTGCGCCCGCCGCTCCAGCCGCGGCTGTTCGGGCGCGCCTTCGTGGAGTTCGCCTATTTCAGCCTGCCCGTGGTCGCGCTCACCGCGATCTTCACCGGCATGGTGCTCGCGCTGCAATCCTTCACCGGCTTCGCCCGCTTCAACGCCGAGGGCGCGGTGGCCAACGTGGTCGTGCTCTCCATCACCCGCGAACTCGGCCCCGTGCTCGCCGGGCTGATGGTGGCGGGGAGGGTGGGGGCGGCGATGGCGGCCGAACTCGGCACCATGCGGGTGACCGACCAGATCGACGCGCTCGCGACGCTCTCCACCGACCCGATGAAATATCTCGTCGCCCCCCGTCTCGCCGCCGGCATCATCGCGCTGCCGCTGCTCGTGGTGGTGGCCGACATTCTCGGCGTGATGGGCGGATTTCTGGTCGGCACCGTCTCGCTCGGCTTCAGCGTGCCGACCTATCTGCACAACACCTTCACCTTCATGCAGACCGGGGACGTGGTCTCCGGCCTGATCAAGGCGGCGGTGTTCGGGTTCGTCATCGCCCTGATGGGCTGCTATCACGGCTACCACAGCCGCGGCGGCGCGGAAGGCGTGGGTTCGGCCACCACCGCCGCCGTGGTCTCCGCTTCCATCCTCATCCTCGCGCTCGACTACCTGCTCACCCAGATCTTCTTCGTGCGATGAGCGAGCCGCGCATCCGCCTGCGGGGCCTGCGCAAATCCTTCGGCGAGAAGCGGGTTCTCGACGGGGTGGATCTGGAGGTCGCCGCCGGCACCTCGCTCGTCGTCATCGGCGGCTCGGGCAGCGGCAAGTCGGTGCTGCTCAAATGCGTCCTCGGCCTGATCGAGCCCGACGCGGGAACCATCGAGATCGACGGGGTGGACATCCTCGCCCTCGATGCGCGCGCACGCCGGGCCGCGCGGGCCGCGATCGGCATGCTGTTCCAGAACGGCGCCCTGTTCGACAGCCTGCCGGTGTGGGAGAACGTCGCCTTCGGCCCGCTGGCGCGGCGGACACTGGCGCGGCGGGACGCGCGGGCCTTCGCCGCGCGCATTCTGGCCAGCGTCGGCATCGCGGATTCGGTGGGCACGCTGTATCCTTCCGCGCTCTCGGGGGGGATGCAGAAGCGCGTCGCGCTGGCGCGCGCGATCGCCGGCGAACCCGCCATCCTGTTCTTCGACGAACCCACCACCGGGCTCGATCCCATCGTCGGGGCGATCATCGACCAGCTGGTCGTCGATTGCGTCAAGCGGCTGGGCAGCACCGCGATCGCGATCACCCACGACATGGCCTCCGCGCGGCGCATCGGCGACCGCGCGGCGATGCTCCACCACGGGCGCATCGTCTGGGACGGTCCCGCGGCACGGCTGTTCGACTCCGGCAACGCCATCGTCGACCAGTTCACCCACGGCCGCAGCGAAGGCCCGATCACCATGGAACTCCGCCGCTAGCCGGAGATCTTGAGGTTCTGGACCGCCTCCTCCAGCTCCTGGAAGCTCGGCATGTACTCGTTGGGCACCATCTTGCGGCCGGTCTCCACGCTGACCTGCGGCGCGTTGCCGTGCAGATGGGCGACCAGGACGGCGCGGATCACGTCGAAGAACTTCGCCTCCTCCTCGACCACGCCCTTGAGCCGTGCCGCGATCGGCGCCGCCATGCCATAGGCGAGCAGCACGCCGAGAAAGGTGCCGACCAGCGCATCGCCGATCATCGCGCCGAGCACCGAGGGCGGCTGGTTGATGTGCCCCATCGTCTTGATCACGCCGAGCACGGCGGCGACGATGCCGAGCGCGGGCAGCGCGTCCGCCATCGTCTGCAGCGCGTGCGCCCCGTGCAATTCCTCGTGCAGCGTCTTCTTCAACTCCCGCGCCATCACGTCCTCGATCTGGTGGGGGTCGTCGGCGTTCATCCCCACCATGCGCAGATAGTCGCAGATCATCACCGTGGCGTGGTGGTTGGCGGCGATCCGCGGGAAGTTCTGGAAGGCCGCGCTCTCCTCGGGCTTTTCGATGTGCGGCTCGAGCGCCATCGCGCCCTTGGTGTTGGCGAGCCGGACCAGGAAGAACAGCAGGCTGAGCAGATCGACATAGTCGCTCTTCTTGAAGGCGCCGCCTTTCATCACCTTGCCCAGGCCGGCGAGCGTGTGCTTCACCGCGGTCATGCTGTTGGCCATGACGAAGGTGCCGATGGCGGCGCCGCCGATGGTGATGAGTTCGAACGGCATCGCGCCGAGCAGCGGCCCGATCGCCCCGCCGGTGGCGATGAAGCTGCCGAACACGCAGGCGAGGAGGAACCCCAGGCCGCCGAGCGTCAGCATGGCCCCGCTCCCCGCCCCTCAGGGAGCCCCGGTGCCGGCGCCCGGCACCGCGACGAAATCCCCCGGCGCGCTCTGTGCCTGCGCCGGGGCGGCAGGCGGCGGCGCCGGCGGCGGGCTGGCGCTCGCTGCCGGCTTGGACCCTCCGCCGGGGGCCGGCTTCGCGGCCGCGGCGGGGGCGGGGACGGGCACGGCGCGGCGGACCACGATCGCGATCCGGCGGTTGGCGGCGGCGAGCGGCTGGGCGGGCAGCAGAAGGTCGCGGTCGGCATAGCCGAGCACCCGCCAGACCCGGCTCGCCGGCAGCCCGGCGCCGACCAGGACCGCCCGGGTGGCCTCGGCCCGCGCCGAGGAGAGCGCCCAATTGTTCAGCCCCTTGCCGGGGTAGGGCGCGGCGTCGGTGTAGCCCGCGATGGAGATGCGCTCGGACAGCCGGGCCAGGATCGGCGCGATCAGCCGCAGCACCTCTCGCGTCCACGGGTTGGGCTCGGCGGCGCCGTTGGCGAACATCGGCCGGTGCGTGTTGTCGAGGATCTGGATGCGCAGGCCCTGCTTCGTCAGATCGATGCCGATCTGCCCGGCGATCCCGCGCAGCGCGGGATCGCCGCCCACCGCGGCGCGCAGGGCGCTCGCGGCCTGGCCGAGCCGGCGGGTCTCCTGCGCGGCGGCGGCGGCGAGCGCGCTGTTGTTCGGGTGCTGCCCGTGCGCCGCGGTGCCGCCCACGGCGGCCGGCATCATGGTCGCCGCCGCCGCCTGTGCGCGCTGGCCGGCCACGCCGCCCGGCCCCGGGTTGCCCCGGCCGGCCTGGTGGGAGACGCCGGCGCCGTTGGCCGGGGACTTTCCCGGGGTGCCGTGCTGGCCCTGGATCGCCGCCGCCGAGGTGGGATGGTTGCCGACCATCACCTGCACCGCACCGAGGCTCGAGACCAGCGCCCCCTTGTCGAACGGGGTCGAGCCGCCGAACGGCTTGCCGGTGCCCGAGGAATGCCGGCTCAACTGGTTCTGGGGGCTGAAATAGTCGGCCAGGCCCTTGCGCTGCGCCTCGGTGGTGGCGTTGATCAGCCACATCAGCAGGAAGAACGCCATCATGGCGGTGACGAAGTCGGCGTAGGCGACCTTCCACGCGCCGCCGTGGTGGCCGCCCTCGACCACCTCCTCCTTGCGCACGACGATGCTCGCCACCTTCGCGCTGTTTTTCGATCTGCCTTTTGCGCTCATCTGCCCGGGCCGTTCACCTCGGGCCATGCTCGGCGATGTTGCTTAATCCCGCGCTAATGCAGGGGTTTCCGCCCGCCCGAAGCAAGGATTCCGCGGGCGCGGGGGCATGCGAGAGGGGGGACTCGAACCCCCATGGCCGCGAGGCCGCGCGATTTTGAGTCGCGTGCGTCTACCATTCCGCCACTCTCGCACGGTCTTCCCCGAACCGCCGCCGACCGGCGCGGCGGCGGGGCCAGCATAGCGCCCGGGGTGGGAAAGTCATCCCCGCGCGCCGATGTCGCGCCGGCAGAACCCTTCCGGCCAGTCGATCGCGTCCACCGCGGCGTAGGCCCGCGCGCGGGCCTCCACGCCGTCCCGTCCGGTGGCGCAGACCGTGAGCACCCGCCCGCCATCGGCCAGGATCCGCCCGCCCTCGGCCCGGGTGCCGGCGTGGAAGACGAGCGCTCCCGGCTGCGCGGCGGCGGCGGCGATCCCGCGGATCTCGCTGCCCTTCGCTGAGGTGCCGGGATAGCCGCGCGCCGCCATCACCACCGCGACCGCGGTCTGCGCGGAGAGCCGCAGGGCGAAATTGCCCAGCTCTCCCTCGCAGGCCGCCACCAGCGCGGGCAAGAGGTCGGAGGCGAAGCGCAGCACCAGCGCCTGGCATTCGGGATCGCCGAAGCGGACGTTGAACTCGATCAGCTTGGGGCCCTGTGCGGTCAGCATCAGCCCGGCGAAGAGGATGCCGCGGAACGGCGTGCCGCGCCGCGCCATCTCGGCCAGCGCGGGGCGGACGATGCGCGCCATCGCCTCCTCCGCCTGCGCATCGGTGAAGCCCCCGGGAGGGGAGATCGCGCCCATCCCGCCGGTGTTGGGCCCGCGGTTACCTTCGCCCACCCGCTTGTGGTCGGCGGCGGCGCCGAGCAGCACCGCGTCCGTCCCGTCGCAGAGCGCGAAGAGGGATACTTCGGGGCCGCGCAGGCACTCCTCGATCAGCACCCGCGCCCCGGCGGCGCCGAACGCGCCCTCCTCCAGCATGGCGGTGACCGCGGCCTCGGCCTCGGCGAGCGATTCGGCCACGACGACGCCCTTGCCGGCGGCCAGCCCGTCCGCCTTCACCACCACCGGCGCGCCGTGGCGGGCGAGGTGGGCGCGGGCGGCGGTGGCGTCGGTGAAGAGGGCGGCGGCGGCGGTGGGGATGGCGGCGGCGGCGCAGACCTCCTTGGTGAAGCCCTTCGAGCCTTCGAGCCGGGCGGCGGCCGCGGTGGGGCCGCAGCAGGCGATGCCGAGCGCGGCCAGCGCATCCGCGAGCCCCGCGACCAGCGGCGCCTCCGGTCCGGGCAGCACGAGATCGATGCGCTGCTCGCGCGCGAAGCGGGCAAGCCCCGCGATATCCTCCGCCGCGATCGCGACATTGGTGCCGAGCGTGGCGGTGCCGGGATTGCCGGGCGCGACGAACAGGGCGGAGAGCAGCGGGCTCGCCGCCAGCGCCCAGGCCAGGGCATGCTCCCGCCCGCCCGATCCGACCAAGAGCACCCGCATCCCATCCCCCGCCCTTCATCCGCGCCGCGCCTTAGCATAGGGTCGCGCGATGGACGAGCCACCGCCCCGCCCCAACACCCCCGAGTTCACGGTCAGCGAGATCGCGGGGGCCGTGAAGCGCACTATCGAGGGCGCTTTCGCCCGGGTGCGGGTGCGCGGGGAGATCACCGATCTGCGCGCCTACGCTTCCGGCCATCTCTATTTCGCGCTGAAGGACGAAGGGGCGAAGCTGCGCGCCGTGGTGTGGCGGGCGAGCGTGCCGCGGCTCTCCCTTCAGCCCGAGAACGGGGTGGAGGTGGTGGCCACCGGCCGCCTCACCACCTACGCCGACCGTTCCGAATACCAGCTGATGGTCGATCGGCTGGAGTACGCCGGCGCCGGCGCGCTGCTCGCCCGCATCGAGGCGCTGCGCCTGCGGCTCGCCGGCGAAGGCCTGTTCGATGCCGCCCGCAAGCGCCCCCTGCCGATGTTGCCGCGGGTGATCGGCGTGGTCACCTCGGCCCAGGGCGCGGTGCTGCAGGACATCCGCACCACCATCGCCCGCCGCTTCGCGACGCCGCTGCTGCTGTGGCCGGTGCCGGTGCAGGGGGAGGGGGCGGCGGCGCGGATCGCGCGCGCGATCCGCGGCTTTTCCGACCTGCCCGCGGGCGGGCCGATCCCCCGCCCGGAGGTGGTGATCGTGGCGCGCGGCGGCGGCAGCCTCGAGGATCTGATGGCCTTCAACGACGAGGCGGTGGTGCGCGCCGCCGCCGCCAGCACCATCCCGCTGATCGCCGCCGTCGGCCACGAGACCGACACCACCCTGATCGATTTCGCCGCCGACCGCCGCGCCCCCACCCCCACCGCGGCGGCCGAACTGGCGGTGCCGGCGCGGGTGGAACTCGAGGCGGCGCTGGCCCAGAGCAAGGCGCGCCTGGCCGGGGCGCTGGCGCGCGCGGTGCAGGCGGTGCGGCTGCGTCTCGCGGCGGCCGCGGCGGCGCTGCCCGATCTGCCCGGGCTGCTCGGCACCGCCCGCCAGCGGCTCGACGATCGCGAAGCCCGCCTCGGGCTCGCGGTCGCGGCCGTTCTCGCCGGGCGGCGGGGCGCCTTGTCGCTCGCCGGGCAGCGGCTGCGCGCCGGACCGCAGGGGCTCGCCGCGCTGCGCCTTCGGCTCGCCCGCGCCGGCGCCGCCCTGCCCGATCCGCCGGCGCTGCTCGCTGCGTCCCGCCAGCGTCTCGCCGCCCCCTCCGCCCGGCTCGGCCCGGCGCTGCTCGCCGCGATCGGGGCGCGGCGGGGCGCGCTCGCCCTCTGCGGCCAGCGGCTCGGGGCCGGGGTGCGCTCGCTGCTCGCGCGCCGCCAGCGCGCGGCGGCCCCGGCGCTGGCGCGGCTTTCGCCGGCCGCCATCACCGCCCGCCTGGTCCTGGAGCGCTCCCGCCTCGACGGGCTGGCGGGGCGGCTGGACGGCTCCTCCTACGCGGCGGTGCTCGCGCGCGGCTTCGTGCTGGTCAGCGACGACGCCGGCCACGCGGTGACCAGAGCGGCCGGCATCTCCCCCGGCGCGTCCCTGACCCTGCGCTTCGCCGACGGCACGGTCGCCGCACGGGCGCGGCGCGGGGGAGGCGCGAGCGGGCAGCGGCGCTAGCCGCCCCGCTCAGGCGCGCAGACCCTCCTCCTCGGCCAGCGGGGCGGGCAGGTAGCGCACGAAGTCGCGCGGCACCACCTGCCAGAACCGGCCCGCCTCCTGCTCCCAATTGTGCAGCAGCAGGGCGGCGAAGCGGCTCGAGGTCTCGGCGACGTGGCGGGCGACGAGGGTGCGCAGCAGCCCCTCCCAGTGGGGATGGGCGAGGCGCTGCCAGAGTACCGAATCCGGGTTCACCCGTTGCGGGAAGAGATCGTCCGCGTCGTAGACGAACGCCATGCCGCCGGTGAAGCCGGCGCCGAAATTCTCCCCCACCGGGCCGAGGATGACGGCGGTGCCGCCGGTCATGTATTCGCAGCCGTTCGAGCCGCAGCCTTCGACGACCGCGACCGCGCCGGAATTGCGCACGGCGAAGCGCTCCCCCGCCTGGCCGGCGGCGAACAGCGCGCCCGCGGTCGCGCCATAGAGCACGGTGTTGCCGATGATCGCGTTCTCGTTGCTGCGCAGGTTGGAGGAGGGGCCCGGCCGGACCACGATGGTCGCGCCCGAGAGCCCCTTGCCGACATAGTCGTTGGCGTCACCGAACATCTCGATCTTGAGGCCCTTGACCGCGAAGGCGCCGAGCGACTGCCCCGCCGAGCCGCGCAGCCGCACCGTCACCTGCTCGGCGGGCAGCGCGTTCATCCCGAAGCGGCGGACGATGCGCGAGGAGAAGCGCGTGCCGATGGCGCGATGGGTGTTGCGGACGTTGTACTGCAACTGCATCTTCTCGCCGTGTTCGAAGAAGGAGGCGGCGTCCGCGATCATCTGCGCGTCGAGCGTATCGGGCACCTCGTTGCGCCCTTCGAGGGTGCAGAAGCGCGCATACGGGCCGGGATCGGCCTGCGCGAGCAGCGGATTGAGGTCGAGATCGTCGAGGAATTCCGACCCGCGGCTGACCTGGCGCAACAGATCGGTCCGCCCGATCACCTCCTCGAGCTTGCGGAAGCCGAGGGAGGCGAGGATCAGGCGCACCTCCTCGGCGACGAAGGAGAACAGGTTGATCACCTTCTCCGGCGTGCCTTCGAACTTGGCGCGCAACGTCTCGTCCTGCGTGCAGACACCGACCGGGCAGGTGTTGGAATGGCATTGCCGCACCATGATGCAGCCCATCGCGACGAGGGAGGCGGTGCCGATGCCGAATTCCTCCGCCCCCAGCATCGCCGCGATCACCACGTCCCGCCCGGTCTTGATGCCGCCGTCGGTGCGCAGTCGCACGCGATGGCGCAACCGGTTCAGCATCAGCACCTGATGCGTTTCCGACAATCCCATCTCCCACGGCAGGCCGGCGTATTTGATCGAGCTTTGCGGCGACGCCCCGGTGCCGCCGGAATGGCCGGAGATCAGGATCGCGTCCGCCTTCGCCTTCGCCACGCCGGCCGCGATGGTGCCTACTCCCTGCTCGCTGACGAGCTTCACGTGAATACGCGCCTCGTCGTTG
>DAHWFB010000031.1 GCA_027326105.1 Acetobacteraceae bacterium | reverse complement strand
GCGGCGAGCGGGCGCGGGGTCATGGGGTGAATCCCGGCGGTTCGGGGATGCCGGCGGGCAGGATCGCGAGCACCTTGAAGAGCCGGCCCATGCCGTCGGGCTCGGCGAGGCGGCGGGCGGCGGCGATCTGGGCCAGCGCGGCCCCGGGGCCGGCGCCGCGGGCGAGGCGGTCGATGCGCTGGAAGAGCCCGAGGCGGGTGAGAAAGAGCCCCTGCGGCAGCGGCCCGTGGGCCGCCGCTCCCGCTGCGCGCGCGACGCGGGCGAGGGCGGCGAAATCGACATGGGCGGTGAGATCGGCGTCCCCCGCGGGGCCCAGCGGGTCGGCCGGGCGGCCCTGGTGCAGTGCCTGGAGACTGTCACCGGCGCCACTCGCCTCCGGCCCGTAGTCGATCAGCAGCGCCGCCCCGCCGCTGCGCGCGATGCGCCCGGCGAGATGCGCGACGAACGCCTCGGCCGCCGGGCGAAGCTCGAAAATCACACCGTCCGCCGCCGCGGGCAGCGGGTGCGGCGGGGTTGCGGCGCGCTCGGCGAAGCCGCCATCGGCCACGAACCGCTCCGCCCAGCCGCCGGCCCGGCGGACGAACTGGCGGATGGGCAGCGCGTCGAGGAACTCGTTGGCGAACAGGATCAGCGGGCCCTCCGGCAGGCCGGAAATCGCCTCGTGCCAGCACGCCTCGGGCAGCCGCGCGGCCTGGAGGGCGCAGAGGCGTGGCGAGGTCTCGACCAGATGGAGCGAAAGCGCGGCGGCGAAGCCGGGCGCCACGGCACGGACGGCGCGCAGCGCATCCGCCATCATCGTGCCCCGCCCGGGGCCGGCCTCGGCCAGCAGTACCGGCTCCGGCGCGCCCATCGCCTCCCACACGGCGGCGGCCCAGAGGCCGAGGATCTCGCCGAAGACCTGGCTGATCTCGGGGGCGGTGGTGAAATCGGCGAACGGGTCGCACGCGGCGTAGTAGCGCGCGTTGGCCCGCGCCATGAAATCGTCGAGCCGCTCCATCAACCCGCCGCGGCGGCAGGCGCGCGGTGCCAGGCGACGCGGATCAGCCAGGCGCCGGCGAGGATCATCGGGAAGGAGAGGATCTGCCCCATGGTCAACCCGCCCACGAGATAGCCGAGGAACGGGTCGGGCTGGCGGAAGAACTCCCCCGTGGTCCGCGCGATGCCGTAGCCGAGCAGGAAGCATCCGGTCAGCAGCCCCGAGCGCTCGCGCCAGGAGGGTCGCCGCGAGAGCGTATACAGCACCGCGAACAGCACGATGCCTTCCAGCGTCATTTCGATCAGCTCGGAAGGGTAGCGCGGCACGTCCGAGCCCGACTGGGGATAGATCATGGCGATGGGCAGCCACGCCGGCGCCGGGCGGCCCCAGAGTTCGCCATTGATGAAGTTGGCCACCCGCCCGAGCCCGAGCCCGATCGGCACCGTCACCGCCAGCCGATCGGCGAAGCGGAACATGTCGATCCCCTGGCCGCGGCAATACCAGGCGATGGCGACGGCGACGCCGAGCAGGCCGCCGTGGAAGCTCATGCCCCCCTGCCAGACCTCCAGGGCCCACAGCGGATGGTGGAAATAGAGCCCGGGCTGGTAGAACAGCACATAGCCGAGCCGGCCGCCGATGACGACCCCGAGCGTCGCCCAGCTGAGGAAGTCATCGACCTGCAAGGGGGTGGCGACCGCCGGCGCCTCGCGCACCAGCCGGCGCAGCAGCCGCCAGCCGAGTACCAGGCCGGTGATATAGGCCATCGCATACCAGTGTATGGCGATCGGACCGAAGCGCAGCATGATCGGGTCGAACTGCGGGTAGACCAGAACCGGGATCACGGGAGGGGGATCACAGATAGGGGTCCGGCCGGGCGAGGAATTCCTGCACGTAGCGGCGCACGCCATCCTCCAGCGGGGTGAAGGGCGCATCATAGCCGGCCGCGCGCAGCCGCTCCATCCGCGCCTCGGTGAAGGACTGGTACTGGCCGTGCAGCGCCGCGGGCATGTCGATGAAGGCGATCTCGGGGACCACGCCGGCCGCGGCGGCCAGCGCCTCGGCGAGCGCCCGGTAGGTGCGCGCCTGCCCGGTGCCGAGGTTGAACAGCCCGCTGATGCCGGGGTGCGCGCGCAGCCACAGCAGGACCGCGACGACATCGCCGACCCAGAGGAAATCCCGCGCCTGTTCCCCGTCCTCGAGGTCGGGGCGGTCGGAACGGAACAGGCGGATGGGCTGGCCGGCGCGGATCTCGTCGTATTTCACCTTCACGACCGAGATCATCCGCCCCTTGTGGTACTCGTTGGGCCCGTAGACGTTGAAGAATTTGAGCCCTGCCCATTGCGGCGGGCGCGGGCCGCCGGCGGCGAGGCGGCGGGCCACCCAGAGGTCGAAGGCGTGCTTGGACCAGCCGTAGAGGTTGAGCGGGCGCAGGCGGGCGAGTGCTTCGGGGCGCGCGTCGTCGTCGAACCCGGCCGCTCCGTCGCCGTAGGTCGCGGCGGAGGAGGCGTAGAGGAAGCGGGCGCCGCGGCCGGCGCACCATTCCCAGAGCCGGCGGGAGAGTTCGAAATTGGTCTCCCACACCAGATCGCCCTCGGTCGCGGTGGTGGCGCTGATCGCGCCGAGATGGATCACCAGTTCGAGCGGCGGGTGGGTGGCGAGGAACTCCTCGAGCGCGTCGGGGGCGATCAGGCGCAGCGGCGGGTGGGCGCGCAGGTTGCGCCATTTGGTGCCCTCGCGCAGCCGGTCGCAGACCACCACCTCCTCGCCTTGCGCGGCGAAGGAGGCGTGCAGGTTCGAGCCGATGAAGCCGGCGCCGCCGGTGAGCAGGATCATGGCACGCTCTATAGTCGCCGGTGCCGCGGTGCGGAAGATGGCGGGGCTGGCGCGGCGGCGGGCGGCGGAGTACATCGCCCTGGCGCGTGAGAGGAGTTGCCCCGATGGCCGACCGCAGCCGGTTCTTCGACGATCTCGCCGGCATCGCCGGCGGAGCGCTCTCGGCGCTGGCCGGTCTGCGCGAGGAGGTGGAGGGCATGGTCCGCTCGGGCGTGGACGAGGCGCTGGCGCGGTTCGACCTGGTCCGCCGCGCCGATCTCGATGCGGTGGAGGAGCTCGCCCGCGCCGCGCGCGAGGGCGAGGCGGCGGCGACGGCACGGCTCGCTTCCATCGAGGTGCGGCTCGCCGCGCTGGAAATCCGCCTCTCCCGTGACGAGGCCGGCACCGCCGACCCGCCCGGCTGACCGCCGCGGCGCAACCCAGGCAGGCGAAGCTTGCCGGCGGCGTGTTCGTACCCTTAGACTGTCGTCACGGCATTGGCGATTCTCTGGCGGCGAGCATGGTCCGTCCCGGCTTCGCCGCTGCCACAGGCCTCCCTCCAGCCGAGGAGACCGGAAATGACCGCACTGGCCGGCCATGCCGAAGAGACCACCCTCAACCCCCTCGATATCGTGGAGCAGATCGTCAGCGCGAACGACTGGGCGTTCGACCGCCGCAGCGACTCCGAAATGGCGGCCGAGGCGCCGGGCCGCTGGTGCCACTACGGGCTGTTCTTCTCCTGGTCCGACGAGATCGCGGCGATGCATTTCACCTGTGCCTTCGACATCAAGGTGCCGCCGCGCCGCCGCGCCGCGCTCTACGAGCTGCTGGCGCTGGCCAACGAGCGGCTGTGGATCGGCCATTTCGGGCTCGACCGCGACGATGGCATGCCGGTCTTCCGCCACGCGGTGCTGCTGCGCGGGGCGGCGGGCGCTTCGGCCGAGAGCATCGAGGACATGGTCGATATCGCCATGACCGAGTGCGAACGCTTCTACCCGGCCTTCCAGTTCGTTCTTTGGGGCGGCAAGACCCCGGAGGAGGCGCTGCAGGCGGCGATGCTGGAATGTGCGGGGGAGGCCTGAGCCGGTGGGCGCATTGATCCCGCCCCTTCTTCTGGTGGGCGGCGGCAGGATGGGGGGCGCGATGCTGGCGGGCTGGCGCGAGGCCGGGCTCGCGCCCTCGGTCCTGGTCGATCCGGCGCCCGCCGCCGCCGCGCTCGCGGGGGCCGATCTCACGGTGGTGGCCGACGTCGCGGCGATTCCACCCGGCTTCACCCCCGGGGCGGTGATTTTCGCGATCAAGCCGCAGATGGCCGCGGCGGCGCTGCCCGCCTATGCGCCCCATGTCGCCGGCGCGCCCGCGCTCTCCATCATGGCCGGGCGAACCATCGCCGGCATGCGCGCCGCCCTTGGTGCGCAGACGCGGGTCGTGCGCGCCATGCCCAACCTGCCCGCGGCCATCCGCCAGGGCATGACGGTGGCGGTCGCCGGCCCGGGCGTCACCGAACCCGACCGCGTGCTGTGCACCCGCCTGCTCGAGGCGGTGGGCGAGGTGGGCTGGGTCGCGGAGGAGGCGCTGCTCGATCCGGTCACCGCGGTTTCCGGCAGCGGTCCGGCCTATGTCTTCCTGCTCGCCGAACTGCTCGAACGCGCCGCCCGCGAACAGGGCATTCCTGCCGAGTTGGCGCGGCGGATGGCGCGGCGAACGGTCGCCGGCGCCGGTGCCCTCCTGGCAGCGAGCGCCGAGGACGCGGCCACGCTCCGCCGCGCCGTCACCAGCCCCAGGGGAACCACCGAGGCCGCTCTCGCGGTTTTGATGGCGGAAGCGGCCTGGCCCGCGCTGGTTTCGGACGCGGTGGCGGCGGCGGCGCGGCGGGCGGGCGAACTCGCCGGGTGAACGAATTGCACGGCCCCCGCCAGCACCCCATATTCCCGGCATGAACGAACCCCCGCTCGATGACGACGCCTTCGACCGCGCGCTGGTCGGCGCGGTGTTCGCCTATGCCGGGGCGCGGGGCTGGCGGCGGACCAGTGTCGCCGCCGCGGCGCGCGAAGCGGGGCTCGATCTGGCCCGCGCGCGCCGGCGCTTCCCCTGCCGCGGCGCGGTGCTCGCCCGCTTCGGGCGGCTCGCGGATGAGGCGTCGCTCACCGGCGCCCCCTCGGAAGGTCCGGTGAAGGACCGGCTGTTCGACACGCTCATGCGCCGGGTCGACCTGCTCCAGAGCCATCGCGCCGGCATGCTCGCCCTGCTCTCGTTCCTCCCGTTCGACCCGCCGCTGGCCCTGTTCCTCGCCCGCGCCAGCCACTTCAGCATGGGCTGGCTCCTCGAAGGGGTGGGGATCTCCGCCCGCGGGCCGCGCGGCGCGCTCCGCGCCAAGGGCCTGCTCGCGGTCTGGCTGTGGACGGTGCGCGCCTGGGCGCGCGACGAAAGCGCCGATCTCGCCGCTACCATGGCCGCCCTCGATGGCGCGCTC
>DAHWFB010000025.1 GCA_027326105.1 Acetobacteraceae bacterium | reverse complement strand
GCGGCGAGGGCGGCGAGCGCTGCCAGGCGCGCGGGCGCGAGCCGGCCCCGCCGCGGCGGCGCCGGGTCGAGCACCACCCCGCCGCCGAGCGTGCGCCGCCCGCCGCTCTCGCGCAGCACGAACCGGTCTCCCGCCAGCGCGGGCAGCGGGCGCGCAAGCACCAGGCGGGCGAACGCTCCGCCGGCGGGAAGCAGCCGCGCCGGCAGATGGGCGGCGGCGAGATGAAGCTCCACCATCGCGTCCGGTCTCCCGCTCCGGGGGAAGCCGGCGGAGAGCTGCACGTCCAGCGCCGCGGCCGGGTGGTGCAGGGCGGGGTCGCAGACGAAATCCCCGGCCCGCAGATGCGCCGCCTCCAGCCCCGGCCCGGCGAGCTGCAGCGCCACCCGCTGGCCGGCGGTGGCGCGCGCGGCGGGGCGGTTCTCGGCGTGCAGCCCGCGCACCCGCACCTCGCGCCCGGCGGGCGAGAGCAGCAGCGCGTCGCCGACGCCGACGGTGCCCGCGAACAGCGTGCCGGTGACGATCGGGCCCACGCCCGCGAGCACGAAAGCGCGGTCGATCGCCAGCCGCGCCGGCCCCTCGCCGCGCCGCGCCCGGGCGGGCAGGGCGCGCAGCGCGGCGGCGAGTTCGCCGATGCCGGCGCCGCTGCGGGCGGAGACCGCGAGCGCCGGAAACGGGCCGAGCCCGACCCGCGCGAGCAGCGCCGCGACCGCCTCCATCACCGCCCCGATGCGCTCGGGCGCGCGATCGCTCTTGGTCAGCGCCACCACACCGCGGTCGATCCCGAGATGGGCGAGGATCGCGGCGTGTTCCTCGGTCTGCGGCATCACCCCGTCGTCGAGCGCCACCGCGAGCAGGGCGGCGTCGATCCCCGCCGCACCGGCGGCCATCACGGCGACGAAGCGCTCGTGCCCGGGCACGTCGAGGAAGGAGAGCCCCGGCGCGAAGGCGTAGCCGAGGGCCATCGTCATGCCGCGCCGGCGTTCCTCGGGCAGCCGGTCGGTCATGCCGCCGGTCAGCGCCGCAACCAGGGCGGATTTGCCGTGATCGACGTGGCCTGCGAGCCCGATGAGCACCCCTGCCGCCTCCGGCGCGTTGCTTCCCCCGGCCCGACAAGGTAGCGGAAGCGGCATGGAAGCGCTGCTCCTTCGTCTGTCCTCGGTGCTGCCGGCGGGGCTGCGGGCGCGGCTGCACGCGGCACGGCTCGCGCTCGCCGCCGAATTCCTCCGCTTCGGGGTGGTCGGCACCATCGGGTTCTGCTTCGATACCGCGACCGTCTATGCCACCCGCGGCGCCCTCGGCCTCTACGGCGCCGGCGCCGCGGCCTATCTCGTCGCCGCCACGGTGAACTGGGCGCTCAACCGCGCCTGGACCTTCCGGGGCCGCGGGGCGGGGCCGGCGC
This sequence comes from Acetobacteraceae bacterium, assembly GCA_027326105.1. Lineage (GTDB taxonomy): Bacteria > Pseudomonadota > Alphaproteobacteria > Acetobacterales > Acetobacteraceae > DAHWFB01. Next base: position 8,650 of record DAHWFB010000025.1, on the reverse strand, counting down.
ATCGGCAGTGGGCCCGGTTCCTGGCCGCGAATCTGTTCGGATTCACTCTGAACCGTGGCACCTATGCCCTTCTGGTTACGATAAATCCCTTCATCGCCCGCAACCCCGTCTTCGCGGTGGCGGCGGGCTCGCTGGCCGGGCTCGCGCTCAACTTCCGGCTCACCCGCCGGCACGTCTTCCGCTGATCCTGCCTCCGCTGATCCTGCCGGAGCCGATCCCACCAGGGTTCATCGCACCGGGGTCGATCTCACCAGGGCCAGCGTGCGGTGCGGTCCGCCTCCTGGGCCGGGCTGAGCCGGTAGGGACCATCCGCCAGCGGCGGCGGATGGTCGGGCAGATCCTGCGGGTCGGACCAGCAGTCGACGCGGGCGAGGCTGCGCGTGCAATAGGGCTGCGGCGGCGGCGCGGGTTCGCGGGCGGCGCAATAGGCGTGGCCCTGGTCGAGCCGGACGATCGAGCAGTTGCGCCCGGTGACCAGCGACACCGCGGCATCCCCGAGGGTGCGATGGAGGATCGGCACGGCGACGAGATCGGCCCCGGCGGCTTCGCCGAGCGCGGCGCAGCCGGCGAGCGGAAGCAGGAGCAGCACGGGCAGCAGCGGGCGCATGGGCGGAGTCTGCCACGGCGAATATGAACAGCCCCTTGCCGGGGAGAACGCTCGCCGGCGGGGACCGCGGCGCGCGGAATTGCCCCACGGGTGGCGTCCCGCTATGGTCCGCGGCCTCATTCGGGAGCCTGATGCACGTGGTCGACATCTTCGACGAGGTCGAGGAAGATCTGAGAGCCGAGCGGCTGCGCAAGCTGCTCGCGCGCTATGGCGGGCTGATCGTCGCCCTGGCGCTCGCCGTGGTCGCCGGTGCCGCCGGCTGGCAGGGCTGGAACTGGTACCAGGCCCGCCGGGAGAACGCGGCGGCCGGGCGCTATCTGGCGGCGGTCACCGCTGCTGGCAGCACGACCGGGCGGCCCGCCGCCGCCGCGTCCTTCGCGGCGCTCGCCGCCAACGGACCGGCGGGCTATGCGCTGCTCGCCCGCTTCCGCGCCGCCGCGCTGGCCGCCGCCGCGGGCAAGGCCCGGGCGGCCGAGGCGCAGTGGAACGCCATCGCCGCCGACCGCGCCGTGGCGCCGCTGTTCCGCGATCTCGCCCGCCTGCTGGCGGTGAGCCACGCCATCGACACTGCCGATCCGGCGCGGCTGCGCGCCCGCCTCGCCCCGCTCGCGCTGCCCACCAACCCGTGGCACCCGCTCGCCCGCGAGGAGCAGGCGCTGCTCGATCTGCGCCTGAAGGACTATGCCGGGGCACGGAAGATCCTCGCCGCCCTGGCCGCCGACATCACCGCCCCGCAGGACGTGCGCAGCCGCGCCAAGGTGCTGCTCGCCGGTCTGCCGGCCGCCGGTCTGCCGGCGGGAGGCAAGGGATGAGCGGCGCCGGCGCGTGGCGGCTCGGGCGGCGGGCGCTGCTGGGCGCTTCGCTCGCCTCGCTCTCGGGCTGCGGGCTCGGCAACTACTGGTTCGGTGCCACCGCGAAGCGGCTGCCCGGCAAGCGCTATCCGGTGCTGTCGGCCGGAGGCGGGCTGGTGGCCGACGAGCAGGCGCCGGTGGTGCTGCCCGCGGCGGTGCGCAACCCGTCCTGGACCCAGCCCGGCGGCAACGCCGCCCACGTGATGGGCCATCTCGCCGCGAGCCCCGCGCCACGGCTCGCCTGGCGCGCCTCGATCGGCGCCGGCGGCGGCTACCGGCGGCAGATCACCGCCCAGCCGGTGGTGGCGGGCGGGCATGTCTTCACCATGGATTCGGGCGGGCGCGTCGCCGCCTTCGATCTCGCCTCCGGCGACGTGCTCTGGCGCTTCAACAGCCGCCCCCGGCACGACCGCAGCTTCAACATCGGCGGTGGCGTTGCCATCGACGGCGCCACCCTCTACGCCGCCACCGGCTACGGGGAGATCCTGGCGCTGGCGGCGGCGACCGGAAAGCCGCTGTGGCGCCACCCGCTGCCCGCCCCGGCGCGCGGCGCCCCCGCCTTCGCCGGCGGGCGGCTCTATGTCGCGACGCTGGACGGCCGGCTGGTCGCGGTCGCCGCCAAGGACGGCACGCTCGCCTGGGACTATCGCGCCGAATCGAGCCCGATCGGGCTGATCGGCTCGGTCGCGCCGGCGATCGCCGGTGGCCTGGTGGTGGCGGGCTTTGCCTCCGGGGCGGTCGATGCGCTGCACGAAGGCTCCGGCGATGCCGCCTGGACCGCGAGCCTCGCCCGCGGGTCGGTGCGCAAGAACCTCACCGACGTCTCCTCCATCGTCGCCCTGCCGGTCATCGCGGGGGAGCGGGTGTTCGCGATTTCGGCCGGCGGCGGCATGGTTTCGCTCGATCTGCCGTCGGGGCGGCGGCTGTGGAGCCGCCAGGTTTCGGGCCAGCAGACCCCGTGGCTGGCCGGGGAGTGGCTGTTCCTGGTCTCCGACCAGCAGCGCCTCGCCGCCCTCTCGCGCACCACCGGGCAGGTCCGCTGGGTGACCCAGTTGCCGCGCTTTCGCAACGAAAAGCAGGGGATCGGGCCGCTCGTCTGGATGGGCCCGGTGCTCGCTGGCGGGCGGCTTCTGCTCGCCGGCACCAACCGGGAGTGGGTTTCGGTCGATCCCCTCTCGGGGGCGATCGTCGGGCGCGAGCGACTGCCGGCACCGGCGGCGGTAGCGCCGGTGGTGGCGGCGGGCACGGTGCTGATGGTGGCCGACGACGGCGCCCTGCTGGCGCTGCGCTGAGCGCCGCTCTGGCCATGGAGCGGGCCCTGCCGATCGTGCTGGTCGCCGGCCGCCCCAATGTCGGCAAGAGCCGGCTGTTCAACCGCCTCGCCGGGCGCAACCTTGCCCTCGTCGCCGACCAGCCCGGGCTGACCCGCGACCGCCGCGAGGTCGAGGTGCGCCTGGCCGGGCGCGACGTGATCCTCGCCGATACCGCCGGCCTCGAGGAGACGGCACCCGAATCGCTCGCCGGGCGGATGCTGGCGGCGACCGGGGGCGCGCTCGCCGGGGCCGATCTCGTCCTTTTCGTGATCGACGCCCGCGCCGGGGTGACCGCGGCGGACGAGCATTTCGCGCGCTGGCTGCGCCGGCTGGGGCGGAAGGTGCTGGTGGTCGCCAACAAGGCGGAAGGGCGCGGCGGGGCGGTGGCGGCGCTGGAGGCGCACGCGCTCGGCTTCGGCGCGCCGATCGCGGTCTCCGCCGAGCACGGGGAGGGGGTGGGCACGCTGATGGACGCGGTCGCCGACGCCCTGCCCGCGCCGGCGGAGCCTCCGGCGACCGCGGGCGCGGCCGAGCCCGAGCGCCCGATCCGCCTCGCCATCGTCGGCCGCCCCAACGCCGGGAAATCCACCCTGCTCAACCGGCTGCTCGGCGAGGAGCGGGTGCTCACCGGCCCCGAGCCCGGCATCACCCGCGACCCGGTCTCCGCCCTGCTGCGCGCGGACGAGGGGGCGGGCTTCGAGCTGATCGACACCGCCGGGTTGCGCCGGCGCAGCAAGGTGGAGGAGGGCGTCGAGCGGCTGGCCGCCGGCGCCGCGCTCGAGACCCTGCGCATGGCCGAGATCGTGGCCGTGGTGGTGGACGCCGCCGAAGGGCTGCACGACCAGGACCTCACGCTGGCCCGCCTGGTCGAGCGCGAGGGCCGCGGCATCGTGCTCGTGCTCAACAAATGGGACGAGGTCGCCGACCGCTCGGCGACCCGGCGGGCGATCGGGGAGCGGCTGGAAACCAGCCTCGCGCAATTGCGCGGGATCGCGGTGGTGCCGCTCTCCGCGCTCACCGGCGCCGGGGTGGCGGGCTTGCTGCCCGCGGTGCGGGCGGCGCACGCGGTATGGAACCGGCGGGTGCCGACGGCGGCGCTCAACCGCTGGTTCGAGGAGGCGCTCGCCGCCCACCCGCCGCCGCTGGTCGGGGGCCGGCGGCTCAAGCTGCGCTACATCACCGAGGCCAAGGCGCGCCCGCCCACCTTCCTCGTCTTCGGCACCCGCGCCGAAGCCACCCCGGAAGACTACCGGCGCTACCTCGTCAACGGCCTGCGCCAGAGCTTCGACCTGCCCGGCACCCCGATCCGGCTCGGCTTCCGCGGCACCGTGAACCCCTACGCCGAAACGGCCGGATAGGCGGGCGGGATCCGCCCCCGAGCAGCGGCCGCTCAGCCCAGGATCTGGTCGCTGAGCAGGAAGGCCAATCCGCGGCGCCACATCGCGGTGGTGTTGCCGCGAATGTCGGCGCTGCCGGATTTGATGATCCGCCCGGTGCGCGCATCCTCGATCACGAGGTTGATGTTGAGGATGAGATCGCTCACCTTCTGCACGATCCCCACCGCCACCAGATCGGCGCCGAGCTTGCGCGCGAGCGGCAGTTCGCAGCCGTTGCAGTCCTGGATGTCGGGCTGCTGGGCGAGGGCGGCGCGAATCGGGGCGATGCTGACCAGCCGGTAGCGCCCGCTCTTGAGCAGCGCGGCCTTGAGTTCCCTGCGCAGCATCGCGAGCCGGGCGAACTCCGCCTTGGTGGTCGGCAGGGGCGAGGTGTTCACGATCCCGAAGTCGAGCACCGCGACGATCGGCCTGCCCGCCGCCCGCGCGGCCACCGGGCCGCCGCCGGCGAGCGCCAGCGCACCGGCCACCAGAGCACCGGCCACCAGCGCCGCAATTCCTCCGCCTCGTCCGAGCCTTGCCATCGTTCTCTCCCCCCTGTGGGCCGCGGCGCGCAGGCCGAGCCGGCCGATCCGCGGATCATCCCGCTCCGGCCGGTTTGGCGAGCGAGCGGACGGGGCGGAATCGGAGGATTCCGCGCCATGCCCGATTGCTCTATGGTCCGCGCCCGGCACTCGGGGCTATCATCGGCAGCAATGCGGCCGGCGCAAGGCCGCCGGCAAGGATTTGTTGACCCTGGAAGGAAGCGCGATGCGACTGAGCCTATTCCGCCGGATCGTCCACCCGGCCCTGCTGGGCGCGTGCCTGCTCGCCGCGGGGCAGGCCGGCGCCGCCCGCGCGCAAGGGACGGTGCCGGCCGCGAACCCGGACTGGCCCTGCTTCTCGCCGCTGCGCCGCCACATCGACCCGGCGCTGCTCTGGAGCGGGCCGCTGCCGGCCAAGGGCGCGGACTGGCGCAAGGATGCGCCGATCGCGGCGCTGGTCGCCGAGATCGTGCCCCGCGACCGCAACCTTGCCAAGGCGGAAGTCAAGCTCGAAGCCTTCATCAAGGGTCTGCCGAACGCCGGGCGCAAGGCACGCCTCACCCTGCTGTTCGCGGGACTGTTCCAGGAGAGCGCGCGCGAGCGGGCGCGGGTGATCGCGCGTATCGAGGCGCTCACCGCGCGCCAGCGCAGCCTCAGCCTGCGGATCGCCAAGGTATCGGCGGAGGCCGGCGCGGTGCCCCAGGACAACGCGACCGCGGACACGGTGGCGGGCGCCCGCCAGAAGCTCGTCTTCCAGCGCAATCTGATGATCCACATCTTCAAGTCCATGCAGGCGACCATGCGCTACGCCTGCGACGTTCCCCCCGCCATCGTCGCCCGCCTCGCCCATTTCACCCAGATCATCCAGGCCCACATGAACTGACCGGCTGGATCGGGGGCCGGCCCCGGAGCCGGCCCCGTTCGGTTCAGACCGCTCCCGGTTCAGACCGCTCCCGGTTCAGGCCGCTCGGTTCAGGCCGCCTTGGCCATGCCGCGCAGCACGTAGTGCAGGATGCCGCCGTGGCGGTAGTATTGCACCTCGTCGGCGGTATCGACGCGGCACAGCACCGGCAGGCGGTCCACCGCGCCGCCCGCGCGATGGATGACGAGGGTGAGGTCGATGCGCGGGGCGAGCGCCTCCAGCCCTTCGATGTCGATGATCTCCTCGCCGGTGAGGCCGAGGCTCTTGCGGTCCACGCCGGGCTTGAAGGTCAGCGGCAGCACGCCCATGCCGACCAGATTGGAGCGGTGGATGCGCTCGAAGCTTTCGGTGATCACCGCCTTGACGCCCAGCAGCAGCGTGCCCTTCGCCGCCCAGTCGCGCGAGGAGCCGGTGCCATATTCCTTGCCGCCGAACACCACCAGCGGCACGGCTTCGGCCTGGTAGCGCATGGCGGCGTCGTAGATCGCCATCACCTCGCCCGAGGGCAGGTGCCTGGTCATGCCGCCCTCGACGCCGGGCACCATTTCGTTGCGGATGCGGATGTTGGCGAAGGTGCCCCGCATCATCACCTCGTGGTTGCCGCGGCGGGAGCCGTAGCTGTTGAAATCCACCGGGCGGATCTGGCGCTCGAGCAGATATTCGCCGGCGGGCGAGGTTTTCTTAATGCTGCCGGCCGGGCTGATGTGGTCGGTGGTGATCGAATCGCCGAGCACGGCGAGGATGCGCGCGCCCCGGATGTCGCCCACCGGCGCCGGTTCGGGGGTGATGTCGCGGAAATAGGGTGGGTTGCGCACATAGGTCGATTCGTCGCGCCAGCCGTAGGTGGCGCTGCCGTCCGCCGCCGCCATGCCCTGCCACTCGCGCGGACCCTTGAAGACGTCGCCGTAGCGGTCGAGGAACATCGCGCGCGTCAGATGGCCGGCGACGACCGCGGCGATCTCCTCGTTGGTCGGCCAGATCTCGTGGAGATAGACCGCCGCCCCGTCGGTGCCGGTGCCCAGCGGTACGGTCGCGATATCGGCGGCGATGGTGCCGAGCAGCGCATAGGCGATCACCAACGGCGGGCTCATCAGATAGTTCGCCCGCACGTTGGGGTGGATGCGCCCCTCGAAGTTGCGGTTGCCGGAGAGCACGGCGGCGGCGACGAGGCCGGCCTGCTCGATCGCCTCGGCGATTTCGGGCGCGAGCGGGCCGGAATTGCCGATGCAGGTGGTGCAGCCGTAGCCCACCGTCTCGAAGCCGAGCGCGTCGAGATCCTCCTGGAGGTTGGCGTGGGCGAGATATTCGCTGACCACCTGCGAACCGGGCGCGAGCGAGGTCTTCACCCAGGGCATGGGCTTCAGCCCTTTGGCCCGCGCCTTGCGCGCGAGCAGCCCGGCCGCGACCATCACCGAGGGGTTGGAGGTGTTGGTGCAGGAGGTGATGGCGGCGATCACCACATCGCCGTGGCCGAGGCTGTAGGGCTGGCCGGCGACCGGCGCGCGGCGGGCGGTCTCGTCGGGCTTCACCCCGAGCCCCTTGGTGAGATCGGCCGCGAAGCCGGCGGCGGCGTTGTTCAACGCGACGCGATCCTGCGGCCGCTTGGGCCCGGCGAGCGAGGGCTGCACGCTCGCGAGATCGAGTGCCAGCGTGTCGGTGAAGACGGGTTCGGGCGTGCTTGCATCCCGCCACATCCCCTGCGCCTTGGCGTAGGCCTCGACGAGGGCGATGCGCTCGGGCGCGCGGCCGGAAAGCCGCATGTAGGTGAGTGTCGCGGCGTCGATCGGGAAGAAGCCGCAGGTCGCGCCATATTCGGGCGCCATGTTGGCGATGGTGGCGCGGTCGGCGAGGGCGAGCGCATCGAGCCCCGGCCCGTAGAATTCCACGAACTTGCCCACCACGCCCTTCCTGCGCAGCATCTCGGTGACGGTGAGCACGAGATCGGTCGCGGTCGCCCCTTCGGGCAGGCGCCCTTCGAGGCGGAAGCCGACGACGTCGGGGATCAGCATGGCGATGGGCTGGCCGAGCATCGCGGCCTCCGCCTCGATCCCGCCCACGCCCCAGCCGAGCACGCCGAGCCCGTTGACCATGGTGGTGTGGCTGTCGGTGCCGAACAGCGAATCGGGGTAGGCGAGGGTGGCGCCGTCTGCTTCCGCCGTCCACACCCCCTGGGCGAGATATTCGAGATTAACCTGGTGGCAGATACCGGTGCCGGGCGGCACCACGCGGAAGTTGGCGAATGCCCCCTGGCCCCAGCGCAGGAAGGCGTAGCGTTCGCCGTTGCGCTCGAATTCGACGGCGACGTTGCGCTCCAGCGCATCCTTGCGCCCGAACACATCGACCATCACCGAATGGTCGATCACGAGATCGACCGGCACTAGGGGATTGACCCGCTGCGGGTCGCCGCCGAGGCGGAGAATGCCGTCGCGCATGGCGGCGAGATCGACCACCGCGGGGACGCCGGTGAAATCCTGCATCAGGATCCGCGCCGGGCGGAAGGGGATTTCGCGCGTCGACCGGCGCTCGGCGAGCCAGCCCGCGATCGAGCGGGCGTCCTCGACCGTATAGCTCGCGCCGTTTTCCAGCCGCAGCACCTGCTCGAGCAGCACCTTGAGGCTGACCGGCAGGCGGGCGAGATCGCCGAGCTTCTCCCCGGCGGCGGCGAGCGAGAAGTAGCGGTAGTGCCTGCCTCCCGCCTCCAGGGTGCGGCTGGTGCCGAGTGTGTCGTGCCCGGCCATCGCTGACGGCGCCATCTCTCTTCTCCCTCCGCCGCGCCCTGGTATCCTGGACCGGCCATTGCCAACGGGTTCGCGCCGGAACCATACCGTTCCGTCCGCCGACCGCAAGCGGTGCGGCGCACAATGACGGGAGACGGCTGTGTTGGAAGGCGAGGGGCTGGCGGCGATCCGTGGCGAACGGCTGATCTTCCGCGATCTTTCCTTCACCCTCGCCGCGGGCGGCGCGCTGCTGCTGACCGGCCCCAACGGCTCGGGAAAATCGACCCTGCTCCGCCTCGTCGCCGGGCTTCTGCGCCCCGCC
>DAHWFB010000019.1 GCA_027326105.1 Acetobacteraceae bacterium | reverse complement strand
GACGGCACCTCGGGCACGATTCTCGCCGTCGATGGCGCGGGCACGCCGCTCGGGGCAGCGCTCCTCTATAATGACCGGGCGGATCCGGCGCTGGTCGCGCGCATCGCCGCCCTGGCGCCGCCCGAGAGCGCCGCCCATGGCGCTACCTCGGCCCTGGCGCGGGCGCTGACGCTACAGGAAACCGCGGGGGCCGCGCGCATCCTGCACGAGGCGGATTGGGTGGCAGGGCTGCTTTGCGGCCGCTTCGACGTCTCGGACGCCAACAACGCGCTCAAGACCGGCTACGACCCGGTGTCCGGTGCCTGGCCCGGCTGGATCGGGGAGGTGGGGATGCGCCAACGGCTGTTGCCCGAGGTGGTGGCGCCGGGCACGCGGGTGGGCCGGGTGACGGCGGCCGCCGCCGCCCGCTTCGGCCTGCCGGCGGGCACGCCGGTTGCGGCCGGAACCACCGACGGCTGTGCCTCCTTCCTCGCTACCGGCGCTGCTTCCGTGGGGGACGGGGTAACGGCACTCGGCTCCACCCTAGTGCTCAAGCTGTTGTGCTCGCGACCGATCTTCGCGCCGCGCTTCGGCATCTACAGCCACCGTATCCTCGGTCTGTGGCTGGCCGGCGGCGCCTCCAACACCGGCGGTCGGGTGCTGGACGCCTTCTTCTCGCGCGAGCAATTGCGCGAGCTTTCCACCCGCATCGACCCGGCGGCACCGAGCGGCTGCGACTTCGTCCCCCTGCTCGCGCCAGGCGAGCGGTTTCCGGTCAATGATCCGGCGCTCGCGCCACGGCTGGAGCCGCGCCCGGCGGACGATGCCGCCTTTCTCCATGGGTTGCTGGAGGCGATCGCCGGGGTGGAGGCGGAGGGCTACCGGCGGCTCGGCGAACTGGGCGGGCCGCCGCTGCGCCGCGTGTTGAGCGTGGGCGGTGGGGCCGCCAACCCGACATGGGGTGCGATCCGTGCCCTCAGGCTTGGCGTTCCGGTGGAACGTGCCGCTTCGAGCGAGGCAGCACTCGGGGCAGCAGTGCTGGCGCGGGCTGCGGTGCCCGGCTGATCCATGGCGGCGGCGCCCTCACCGTCGGCGGCGCTTTTCCCAGCGGCAGTGCACGGTGGTCAGGGCAAGAAGCGGTTGGCCAAACTGGCACAACAGCCCAGCGACCACTGCATTCATGGCTCCTCCTGCCCCTGGCGCGCGAAAGTGTCACCGCCCGCAGCCGATGGGGTGGTCGTGCGTCACGCATTGTCGAAGCGACACCGTCCATCGTGGCCAAGCCTTTCCACGATTGCGATAAAAATTCGTGTCAACTCAGGCCGGGAGCGCGGGCCGCGCGGCCCGCGTGCCGTTGGCGCGTTCGAGATGGTGGCCGAGGCGGAGTACGGCGGCATCTCCGAAAGCAGGGCCGAGGATCTGCACCCCCATCGGCAGCCCGTTTTCGCTGAACCCGCCGCAGACCGACATGGCAGGAAAACCGGTGATGTTGCCCGGGGTGACCAGGGTCATGCCCAGAAGCGCCTCCTCGGCGGGTTGCCCTTCGAGTGGAGCCGCCGGGCCAGGAGTCGCAGCGGTGATCAGCAGGTCGAAGCGGCGAAACAAGGCAGCGGTGGCGGCGATGAGTTCGTTACGGTTTCGTTGCGCCGCCAGGTAGTCCGCCGCCCGGATCAGTCCACCCGCCAACGTGCGCAGCCGGAAAGAGCGGGAGAAATCTCCCGCCCGCTGCTGGAGATTGAGTTCGTGCATGGCATAGGCCTCGGCGGTAAGCAGGATGCGGCAGGTGGCCATGAACTCGGCCATCGCAGGCAGCTTCGCCTCCTCCACTCGGCAACCGAGCGATTCCAGCAGCTTGAGCGTGCGCGCCAGCATCGCGGCGACCTCGGGCGTCACCGGCACGTCGGCCTCGGTGAAGCGGCGGAGGAAGCCGATTCGCAAGCCCTTCACCGGCGCGGCCAGCCCCCTCCGATAGCCGACCCGGGGCGCCTTCACGGAAGCGGGGTCGGTGGGGTCGTGCCCGGCGAGCACGTCGAGCAGGATGGCGCAGTCCTCCGCCGTCCAGGCCATCGGCCCGACCGTATCGAGGCTCGGCGCGAGCGGTATGACACCGGAGCGCGAGACCAGACCGGCGGTGGGTTTGATGCCGGCGACGCCGCAATAGGAGGCCGGCATGCGGATCGAGCCGCCGGTATCCGAGCCGAGCGCGCCGAGGCAGAAGCCGGCTGCCACCGCGACGCCCGAGCCCGAACTCGAGCCGCCGGTGAAGCGCGTCGCATCCCACGGGTTGCGCGCCGGCGGCCAGGGCAGGTCGAAGGCGGGGCCGCCGAGGGCGAATTCGTGGGTCGTCGTCTTGCCCATCAGGACCGCCCCGGCGGCGCGCAGCCGGCGCACCACCTCGGCGTCCGCCGTCGGCACATGGTCGGCGAGAATGCGCGAGCAGGCAGTGGTCCGCACCCCCTTCGTCTCGAAGATGTCCTTGACCCCGAGCGGAATCCCCAGCAGCGGGCCACGTTTTCCCTCGCGCAACGCGCGCTCTGCGGCCCGAGCGGCGGCGAGCGCGGGCTTCTCGGTGAGCGTCACGAAGCTCGCGAGGCGGGAATCATGGGCTTGGATGCGCGCGAACAGCGCGCGGGTGAGTTCCACCGGGGACAGGGCTCCGCGCGCCATGGCGCGGGAGGCTTCAGCGATGGTGGGAACCGGCCCGCTCAATGTCCGCCCCCGCCACGTTTCGCAGACCCCCGCTTGGCTCGTCGAGCCGAGGTTGACGACTTGGCAGGCTTGCCATGGGCGGGCGGAGCGAGGTGGAAGGCGAAGGCGAAATCGTCGGCGAAGCGTATCACACGCGGGACCAGCGCCGCCGCCTGCACCGCGTAGCGCCAGGCGATGGCGAGATCGGCCATCTGCCCGGGGTTGAGGTGAAGGCCGGCACGGGCAGCGAGGATCTCGATCTCGGCGGCCGTTGGCGCGGCGGAAATTGGCTTTTCATGCTGCTCCATCGCCTTTTCGATTCCTCCCGAAGCCACGGCTGGAACCAGCCTAGCCACCCCGCCTCCACCCGGCAAGGCGGGCCACCGGCCGTGCCGGCGGGCCAGCGAAACCCGCGCTTGCACGAGCGCCCTGGGCGCGCGAGGATCGCGGGTAACCGGAGGAACTCCCTGCCATGGCCTTGCGCTCGCTCCGCCTTCTGCTGCTTGCCGCCTTGCTGGCCTGGGGGCCGCTCGCGCCGGCGCCTTCGCGTGCTGCGCCGCCGCCTCCGGGCTTCGCCGATCTGGTCGCGAGGCTGTTGCCCGCGGTCGTCAACATCGCCAGCACCGAGCCATCGGGCGGCGCGGTCGGGCCGGCCGAGACCCCGCACCCGCCCGGCACGCCACCGCCGCACCCGGGGCCGCCGGGCAAGCTCCCCCCCGGTCCCGTGCCGGGTGCACCCGGTGGGCAGTTGCAGAGCCTCGGTTCAGGCTTCATCATCGATCCCGCCGGCCTCGTGGTCACCAACAACCACGTCATCGCGCGCGCGACCAGCATCGCGGTGACGCTGCAGGATGGCACCACTCTACCCGCCGTCCTGGTCGGACGCGACCCCCGTACCGATCTGGCGCTGCTCAAGATCAACCCGCCCGCGCCGCTGCCCTTCGTGAAGTTCGGCGTCTCCTCGCACCAGCGGGTGGGGGACTGGGTGGTAGCGATCGGCAATCCCTTCGGGCTCGGCGGCACCGTCACCGCCGGCATCATCAGCGCCTTCGGACGAAACATCCAGGAAGGCCCCTACGACAATTTCATCCAGACCGACGCGCCGATCAACCGCGGCAATTCCGGCGGGCCGCTGTTCGACATGAAGGGTGACGTCATCGGCATCAATACCGCGATCTTCTCGCCCTCGGGCGGCTCGGTCGGAATCGCCTTCGCCATTCCCTCCGACATGGCGCGCATCATCGTCGGCCAGTTGCGGGTCTATGGCCACGCGGTGCGCGCCTGGCTCGGCGTGCGCATCCAGGCGGTGACACCGGAGATCGCCCAGAGCCTCGGGTTGAAGCGGCCCACCGGGGCGCTGATCGCGGGCGTGGTCGCCGGCGGGCCGGCGGCAAAGGCGGCGATCCGCTCGGGCGACGTGATCCTGAAGTTCGCCGGCCGCGCCATCCGCCAGATGCACAGCCTGCCCCGCATCGTCTCGGAGAGCCCGATCGGCGCCAAGGTTCCGATGGTGATCTGGCGGGACGGACATGAGATCACGCTGACGATCCGGCTCGCCGAAATGCCCGGCGGTCCCATGCTCGCCGCGGCCACCCCGCGGGCCGCGCCAAGTCCGCCGCCCGCGCTCGAGATCGCCGGCCTCGGCCTCAAGGTCGCCGCGATGACGGACGCGCTGCGCGCCCGCTTCCACCTCGCCCCCGGCATCGAGGGGGTCGTCGTCACCGCGGTCGCCATGGGCGGCGGGGCGGCGTTGCGCGGGCTCAAGCCGGGCGATGTCATCGTCGAGGTGCAGACCCACAAGGTCACCACCCCGGCAGAAGTCGCCCGCCAGATCGGTGCGGTGCGCAAGCTTGGCCGGCCGGCGGTGATGATGCTGATCGCCCGCAAAGGCACTATGCGCTGGGTGCCTGTGCCGCTCGCGGGCACGCCGGCCACGCCTTCGCCAGCCAAGCCTTCGCCGGGCTGAGCGGCGGGCGCGATCACCGCCGGGCGGCGATGATCTCACGGTAGAGTGCCGCGTGTTCGGCGGCCATGCGGGCGGCGCTGAAGTGGCGCTCGAACCGCCGCCGCGCCGCCGCGCCCATCGTCCGCACCAGCGCATCGTCCCCGGCCAGCCGGTCGAGCGCGGCGCGCAACGCCGGCGGATCGGCGGGCGGCACGACGAGCCCGGTCTCACCGCCGAGATTGACGAAGCTGGTGCCGGTGCTGATCTCGCAACTGACCATCGCCCGCCCGTAGAGCGCCGCTTCCAGAAGAGAGACGCCGAACGCCTCGGAGCGCAGATGGGAGGGAAATACGAAGGCGCGGCAGAGTGCGAACAGCGCCGCCTTGTCCTGCTCGGTGATCCGTCCGGTGAAAACAACCGGTGGCATTCCCGGCCGGGCGGCCAGCGCCTCGAGCCTTCCCCGCATCGGCCCGTCCCCAGCGATCACCAGCCGGTGTCTGGTTCCACGCGCTGCCTCGAGCAGGAATTCGAGCCCCTTGTAATAGCGCAGCACGCCGACGAAAAGAAAGAACCCCTCGCCCACCCGCGCCCGCCAGGTGGCAAGCCCCGCCTCGTCCGCCCGTGGCGCGGCCTGCTCGTCGAGGCCGAAGGGAATGATACGCAGCTTGTCGCGAAAACGCGCCAGCACCGGACTGGTAGCGGCATATTCCGGGGAGGTGGCGATGATGCGCGCCATGGCGCCGAGGAAGCGACCCATCAACGGCCGGTAGAGGTGGAGCAGGAAGCGTTGGCGGACAATGTCGGAATGGTAGGTCACGAGCGCCGGCCGCCCGCCGGCCGCCAGGAAATGGGCGAGGTCCATGTAGGGCCAGGGAAAATGATAATGCAGCAGGTCGTAGTGCCGGGCGAGGCGACGAAACCGCCCGATTCCGCCGGCCGACAGGTCGGTGGAGGCGGGGGCCCAGTCACGCCGCGCGCGATGGACGCGGTGCCCGCCCACCATCACCTCGCCGACCCCGCTGTCGGAGAGGGTGAAGACGTCGGCGGTGATCCCCTCCCGCGGCAGGCTCTCGCAAAGCTGGAAGATCGCGTGCTCGACGCCGCCGCGTGTCTCCGGCAGGTAGGTCCGATAGACGTGCAGGACGCGCAGGCGGGGAGCTGGCTTCAGCGCACCAGAGTGATCGCCCATTTGACCGTCTGCGGCCCGTCGGCGTGGCAGGTCAGCACCGCCTGTTCGCTGCGCCGCGGCTCGGCGCCACCCAGATAGATACTCTCCTCCAGTCCGAGCGTGCCGCCATCGGCGCGTAGCTGCCAGCCGGCGCCGGAGGCGAGGCGCAGCAGCACCGCCGCGCCGCTCTGCTGCAGGCTCGCGGAGACGTTGGGGTGGAGGTGGAAGCGGAGCGTGAACGGCTGCCCGCTCGACGCTTCCACCATGTCTTCGCCGCGGATGTCCTCGCCGCTTTCCGCCAGATAGAGTCGGCGGCGATGGATGGCGCCGAAGGGCTTGCGCCAGCCGTCGTGGCTGGCTTCGAGCCAGTGCGCGCCGTTGGCCTCCTGGCGCTGCGCTTCCACTTTCTCCGGCCGGCGCCCGAGCCCTTCGGGTCGCAGTTCGGAGGAGCTGACGTCGGCGATGATCAGGGTGGAATGGGCGGCGGTCGCCCGTGTCGCGTCGCGCCACGCGCCGCCGGCCGCCGGCGCCCCGCCACAATTCACCACCAGCCGCTCGCGCCCGATGGAGAGCTCGAAGGAGAGGGTCCCGGCGTGGGCCGTGCGGTCGGCGCCTGGCGGCGGCGGAGCGCCGCAATCGACGATCATCAGTGACTTCCCGGCCTGCAGCCGGTGGAAGCCGCTCTCGCGCAGATCAGCGCCGGCGCGACCGCCGCGTCCTGCCTGGGAAAGCACGAGGTCGATGAGGTTTCCCGCCTCCTCCTTCGACCCGTTGAAAAGTGCAAGCCCGCCGTCGCCGTGGCGCAGTGCGCGCAGACCGGCGGCGAGGCGTTCGATGGCCGGCCCCAGCGTCGCCGGTGGCTGGGTCTGCGCCGCTTGCAGCAGCGCCCGGATCTCGGTCAACTCCTGCAGCGCCACCAGTTGCGCCGCCGGGCTGCGCTCGATGTGCCCGCCGTCGGGCAGGACTTGGCGGGTGACTTCCTGGGGCAGGAAGCGCAGCGCGCGGGTCAGCACAGCAGCTTGCTCGGGCAACGCCGCTGCTGCCGCGACCAGCCCCTTCAGGGCGGTCAGCGCCCGCGCGTCCTGGGCCTCGGTGGGCAGGGCGGCGGCGAGGCTGCGGGTATCGCCGACCAGCCGCGTCATCAGCTTCTGGCGGAAGGCGTCATCGGCGGAGGCGGCAAAGAAATCGTAGTGCCCGAGCCAGGCGGCGATTCGCGCCCCGATCACGTCGGGCTGGGAGGCGATCGGCTCCGCGATCGGTCCCGCCATCCATTCGCCGACCAGGGCGCGAGCGCGCAGCCGCGCCGCGTCGGTGCCGAGGGCGCGCAGATCGCGCAGCCAGGTGAACCCGTGGGCGTAGGCGCGCAGCGGCGGGGCGCCACCGATCGAGCCCCAGCCGCCAGGCAGCAACGGCCGCACCGAGCCGCCGCGTTCGAGTTCCCCCTTGACCAGTCGCGCGCCCCGCGTCGGGTCGCCAGGCCAGAGGTCGCGCACCGGCAAGGTGGGCGCGTCGGGTACCCGACCCTGCAGCCCGGGGAGCTTCGCCCAGGCCTGGCGCAGGCCGCGCACCCAATGCCGGGGTGCGAGCGTACTCACCGCCGCCCACCCCGCCCGAGCAAGGGCCGGCCAAGCCGCCCCGGCTTGCGTTCTGTCTGCCGCGCGCGCCGCATCGGCAGGTTCTAGACAGCCGACTCCGTTCCGCACAAGCGCCCTCTCAATTCCGCACCAGCCGTGCCGCGAAGAATCCGTCCATCCCGCCGCGTTCGGGCCACAGGCCCGGGTGGGTCCGGAGGAACCCCTCCGCCGTCCGCGCCTCCGGCAGGGCGGCGAGCTCGTCCGCGGTGAAAGGCTCGTGGCGCAACGGTAGCCGCGCGAGCGCGCGGGCGATGCGCGCCGGACCCTCCTCGGGCTCGAGCGAGCAGACGCTGTAGAGCAGCCGCCCGCCCGGGGCGAGCATCGCCGAGGCCGCCTCCAGCAACCGGTTCTGCACCGCAGCCAGGGCCGCGACATCGCGTGGGCGGCGCAGCCGCAGCACTTCGGGGTGGCGGCGGATGGTGCCGGTGGCGCTGCACGGCGCATCGAGCAGCGCCGCGGTGAGCGGCGCCGGCGGGCGCCAGGTCTCGGCGTCCGCTGCCACGATCTCGGCGGAGAGCCCGAGCCGGGCGAGATTCTCGCGCAGCCGGGGCAGCCGCGCCGGCTCGCGCTCGACCGCGGTCACCGCTGCCCCGCACGCCGCGAGCTGTGCCGTCTTGCCCCCCGGCGCGGCGCAGAGGTCGGCGACGAGTTCCCCCGGGCGAGGCGCGAGCAAGACGGCGGGAAGGGCGGCGGCAGCATCCTGGACCCAGAACGCCCCCTCGGCGAAGCCGGCGAGCGTCTCGGGATCCGTGCCGGGGGGAAACCGCCAGGAGCCGGTGGGCAGCGCCATGCCGCCCTCCGGCGGGGTAGCACCGGGGCGCAGCGTGAGGTCGAGCGGCGCACCGCGGGTGGCGGCGAGATGGGCCTCGGCGATCACCCGGGCGTCGCCGCCCCACGATGCCCACATCCAGGACGGCGTATCCAGCCGGGGCGCGTCGAGGCTGGCGAGCGCGGCCGGCCCGGCGCCCGCCACCCGGCGCAGCACCGCGTTGACCAGCGGGCAGAAGGGTTCGAGCTTCTGCGCGCGGGCGAGCTCGACGGCGGTGGCCACCGCCGCGTGCGGGGCGGCGTCGAGCAGCAGAAGGCCGGCGGCGCCGAGCCGCAGGATGTGGCGCACCGCGGGCGGCGGCTCGCGCCGGAGATAGGGCTCCAGCACCGCATCGAGGCTGCCGAGCCGGCGCAACACGGCGGCGGCGAGCCGATGCCCGGCGGCGCGGTCGCGCGCCGGCATGGGTGCGAGCCGGTCCAGCGCGTCGGAGAGCGGCTCGCGCCGATCGAGCACGGCAACCAGCAGGGAGAAGGCGGCAAGCCGCGTTGCGTCCGGGCCAGGACCGCCGGCGGCAGGGGGCGTGGCTGGCATGCCGGCGTGCTTGCCGGGGTGCAGGGGGGCGTTCATGGCGGCGTTCATGGCCTGCATTGAGCGGGTGCGCCAGCCCCCTTTTCACGTCGGCGGGTTCGCGACCCGACGCGGCTACCAGGTCATGGTCGCCACCGGCTTGGGCTTGGGCTTGCGGTTGCGGGATCGCGACCTCCCGACCTGCCCGACACCCGGCCACTCCTGACGAGGCATGTACCGTGGCGCGAGACCGCGATAGGTGTGCAGCACCAGTACCCATAGCCGTTCGTCGGCAACCGCCTCTGCGGCAGCCCATGCGGCGATCATGGTGTCGAAGTAGCGCAGGAACCGGTAGAGCCGGTCGCGGCTGGCACGAATCACGCCACGGTGCTGCGCGAGATTGCGCAGGAACGAAACCGTGTCCGCGGTCTGCCCGTCGATCTCGTGGAACTGTGTGGCGATCTCCTGCTCAGCCAGTCCGGACAGGAGATGGGTGCGGGAGAGCATCTCGCGGTGGGTGACGTCGCCACGGAAAGCGAGCAGCAGCGCCCCGAGTCGCCCGCGCAAAGCCGAAACCGGCACCAGCAGGCGCTCGCGCAGCGCCTCGATGAAGGCGAGCTCCTGCGCCGCCACCGCCACCAACTCCACGACCTCGGTGGCGCCGGCGAGGCCGAGTTCGGCTGCGACATGGGTGAAGGCGCGCTGAACCGCCCGCCGTACGTCCGGATCGTCGGCATGGCGGCGCAACGCTTCGGTACCGGCCAGCGCGCGCTGCCCGCCCGGCGGCGCGAACAGTGCGGCGAGCCGCAGCCTCAGCCGCGCCTCAGCGAGGCTGGCGTGGCGCGGCTCCGGCTGCCAGCTCGCCTCCCCGGTACGCAATTCAGAGGGCAGCAGTTCGCCACACCGCAGGCTGGAGACGAAAGAGAGCGCCTCGGCGATCAGCGCCAGCATCCGCCCGTCGGCCGAATCGGCGTCGATGGCGAACGCTCGATAAAGATCACGAACCGGGATCACCGCTTCCCGCGGGCCGAGTTCGACCACCATCGCCGGCTCGTTGTCGCTCGCCGAGCGGCGGAAGTGGATGTCAGTACGCTCGGCGAGCCCGGGGTGCATGAGGCGGCAATGGGTTGGCCGTTCGGGGTCGCTCACAGCAGGGGGGAGGGAGCGGTCGGACACGCAACGTTGCCTTGCAAAAAGTGGCCTTCCTTCACCGTTGAAGGATAACGTTTCAAAAATCTTTATTGAACTCGAAAATTTCAGCAAATGGTCCAAAATTTCTGCTCGCACTTCGTTCGTCTCTTCGAAATTTAACCAGATGCTAGGAATTTACGGGGTTTGCTGGACGAGTCGCCGGGACACCCGCTTCGACCGCGGGTAAGGGCGGCGAGCCATGCAATGGGCCGGCCGCAAGTGTGGCGGGTCAGAGTTGGAGCGCGATGGTGGAGTCACTGCTGCCCAACGACGACGAGCGGCTGCCGGCGCGCGGACGGCGCGGCGGTGCCGCGCCGGAGCGCCAGTCCGAGGCCGCAGACCGGCGCCGGCTCGAGCAGGATCTGCGCGCCTCGCTCGCCGAGAACGGGTTCACCTTGCACTACCAGCCCCGCGTCTCGCTGGCGAGCGGGCGCGTCACCGGCGCCGAGGCACTGATCCGTTGGCCGCACCGCAAGCGCGGGCTGGTGCCGCCCTCGGCGTTCATCCCGATCGCCGAGCGCAGCGATCTGATCGACGAGATCGGCGCGTGGGTCCTGCGCAACGCCTGCCGCGAAGCCGCCAGTTGGGGCGAGAACGGTATCAGCGTCGCGGTCAACGTCTCCGCCCGGCAATTGCGGGGCGGTACGCTCTGCACCCAGCTCGGTGCCGCGCTCGACGCGTCCGGCCTGGCCCCGGAACGGCTCGGGATCGAACTCACCGAATCGATGCTGATCGACGGCAGCGTGGAGACTTTGCTAACCCTCGCTGCCATCCGCGACCTCGGGGTGGAGATCGCGCTCGACGATTTCGGTACCGGCTACGCCAGCCTGGCGATGATCAAGACGCTGCCCCTGACCATGATGAAGCTCGACCGCTCGCTGATCCGCGGCCTGCCGACCGACCCGGCAGACGCGGTGATCGTGCGCGGGGTAATCGAGAGCGGCCATGCGCTCGGCCTCGCCGTCGTTGCCGAGGGGGTCGAAACTGAGGCCCAGCGCGCCTATCTCGCCGCCGTCGGCTGCGATGAAATGCAGGGCTTCCTGTTCAGCCCGGCGGTTCCGGCCGCCGAACTCCATCGCCTGCTGCGGGCCTGACCCCGCCTCACCGTAGTTTCATCCCGGCGCCATGGCCGTGAAAGCGCGCTCCGCCACTCTCGGCTTCCGCGCCGGCAGAGCATCCCCATTTCCGAGCTTCTTGTCGGCAGCGATGTTTTCGGGAGACAGTTGGGGATGCGCCTCTTGGCCCTGCTCGCGAGCCTGGTCTATCCCGCCTGCGCGGCGAGCGGAGCGCACGGGCTCGCTCCCGCAGCGCCGATCGACCTCGCCGATCTCCACCGCCCCGCAACGCCCAACACGGCGCTGGCCGCGCCCGCCGACTTCGTGCCCCGGCCCGACCTCATCACGCCCCTCTACCCGGTCGCGGCGGCAGCACTGCTGGCCGCGGTGCGCAAGGTGGCGGCGGCGGAGCCGCGCACCTATCCCGATGGCGTCTTTCCCGCCGCGCGCCAGGCCGACTGGGTGGTGCGCTCGGCCGCCTTCAACTTTCCCGATCTGGTCACCGCCGCGGTCGCACCCGCCGGGCCGGGGCACGCGCGCTTGATCCTGTGGTCGCGCAGCGTCTATGGGCGCTCGGATTTCGGGGTCAATCGCGCCCGTCTGCGTGCCTGGCTCGCCGCCCTCGCCCGCCTTCTTCGCCACCCCCAACCAGGATGAACCGGATGCGTGGCCTCGGTGCTTCGGTCAAGGACGCCTGGCGGCTCGCCCGCCCCTATTTCGCCTCCTCGGAGGAGAAATGGTCGGCGCGGGCGCTGCTCGCCATCATCATCGCGCTCAACCTCGCCCTGGTGGGGATGGACGTGGTGCTGAATTTCTGGAACGGCGCCTTCTACAACAGCTTGCAGCACCGTGACTGGCACGCCTTCGTCCAGCTTCTGTTCTTCTACTATCACACGCCCGGCGGCATGTTCCTGCCCGGCTTCTGCGGTGTCGCGGCGGTCTACATCCTGGTCGCCGTCTATCGCACCTTCCTGCGCCAGTGGCTGCAGATCCGCTGGCGGCGCTGGATGACGCGGGGCTTCGTCGATGCCTGGCTTGCCGACCGCGCCTACTACCGCATCAGCCTCACCGGCGACCCGCAAGGAGTGGGCACCGACAACCCCGACCAGCGCATCGCCGACGATGTCGCGAGCTTCGTGGCCGATACGCTCGCGCTCGGGCTCGATCTTCTCTCCAACGTTGTCAGCCTGGCGAGTTTCGTCGGCATCCTGTGGACGCTGTCGGGGGCGATCACGGTCTTCGGCCTCGGCATTCCCGGCTACATGGTCTGGGTGGCGCTGCTTTATGCCGGCGTCGGCACCTGGCTCACCCATCTGGTCGGCCGGCCGCTGACCGCGCTCAATTTCCGCCAGCAACGCTTCGAGGCGGACTTCCGCTTCTCGCTCGCGCGCCTGCGCGAAAATACCGAAGGGGTCGCGCTCTACGGCGGCGAGGCCGAGGAGAACGCCGGGCTTGCGACCCGCTTCTCTGCCGTGGTCGGCAACTGGTGGGCGATCATGCAGCGGACCAAGGCGTTGAACGCGCTGGTCTCGGGCTATTCCCAGGTGGCGGTGGTGTTTCCCATCATCGTCGCCGCGCCGCGCTATTTCGCCGGCAAGATCGCGCTAGGCGGTCTCACCCGCACGGCGAGCGCGTTCGGCCAGGTGCAGGGCGCGATGTCGTGGTTCGTCGGCGCCTACGCCTCGCTCGCGGTCTGGCGCGCCGAGGTCGAGCGGCTCGCCGCCTTCGACCGCGCCGTCACCGAAGCGCGGGCGAGCGCCGGGCAGGGTGTCGCGCTCGCCGCCGACGGGGAACGCATGCGGCTCGAGGACGTGACCCTGAAACTGCCCGACGGGGCGGTGCTGCTCGACCACGCCAGCGTGGAATTCCGCCCCGGCCAGTCGGTGGTCATCACCGGGCGTTCGGGTTCGGGCAAATCCACCCTCTTCCGCGCGCTCGCCGGGATCTGGCCGTTCGGATCCGGCCGTGTCGCGCTACCCGCCGGTCGCTGCCTGTTCCTGCCCCAGCGCCCGTACCTGCCCCAGGGTAGCCTGCGCCGCGCCGTCACCTATCCGGCGGCGCCGGAGGCGATCGCCGAGGCGGTGGTGGCGGAAGCGCTCTCGGCCGTCGGGCTCGGCGCGCTCGGCTCGCGCCTCGATACGGTCGAACCCTGGGCGCTGCGGCTGTCGGGCGGCGAGCAGCAGCGCCTCGCCATCGCCCGGGCGCTGGTCAACCGCCCGGACTGGCTGTTTCTCGACGAGGCGACCACCAGCCTCGACCCCGAGGCCGAGGCCGAACTCTACCGCCTGCTGCGCGAGCGTCTGCCGGCGACCACACTGGTCTCGGTCGCCCACCGTGAAACCGTCGCGGCGCTGCACGAGCGGCGGCTGCGGGTGGAGCGGCCGGGGCAGGGAGCGGGGCATCTGGTCGAACCGGTGGCGGAGGCGGCTGCCGAATAGCGCGGCCCGGCAACCAGAGCCCCGGGGCCGGGCTAGCCGCCCAGTTCGGCTCAGGTCTCCTCGGGGTCGCCGCCCACCTCGATCTCGGCGCCGAGCCCATCGGCGTCGTCCTCGAGATCGGCCGCGTCCTCGATCACCTCGTCGTCGGCGTCCGCTTCCTCCGGCACCGCCTCGATCTCGTCCTCCTCGCGGGCCGGCACCGGCAGCGGCTTCTTGACCCGCCGGTCGTCGGCGGGCAGCGCCGGCCGGCGCAGGCGGGGCTGCTCGGCGGGCTGTTCGGTGCCGCACTTGGGGCAGACGGCGGGGCTCTTCTGAAGGTCGAAGAAGCGCGTGCCACAGGAGACGCAGACACGCTTCGAACCGAGTTCCGGCTTGGCCATGGTCGAGCCTCGTGCACAGGAAAGGGCGCCGGCCATGCCATCCCCGATCTTTCCTGTCAAATCCCCGGCCCTCGCGGGCTGCACACGGTGCCCACCCCGCCGCCTGTCAATTCCCGCCGCCGCTGCTATAAGGCCGCGCTTCGCAGGAAGGCTCGCCGATGGACCAGACCGCCACCCGCCCGCTGCTCGCCCGGCCCGCCACCCGCCCGCTCGGCGGGCGCCTCGCGGTGCCGGGGGACAAATCGATCAGCCATCGGGCCCTGATGTTCGGCGCGCTCGCGGTGGGCGAGACCCGCATCACCGGCCTGCTCGAGGGCGAAGACGTGCTGCGCACGGCGGCCGCCATGCGCGCGCTCGGCGCCGAGGTGGTGCGCGAGGGCTCTGGCCGCTGGCGCGTCGCCGGCCGCGGTGTCGGCGGGCTGGCCGAGCCCGAGGATGTGCTCGACATGGGCAATTCCGGCACCGCCGCACGGCTGCTCTGCGGCATCCTCGCCACCCACCCGCTGTTCGCGGTGATGACCGGAGACGCCAGTCTGCGCCGTCGGCCGATGCGCCGCGTCACTGCCCCGCTCGCCGCCACCGGCGCCCGCTTTTCCGCCCGCGCCGGGGATCTCCTGCCGCTCGCGGTCGAAGGCGCGCGCGAGGCGCTGCCGCTCGCCTATCGTCTTCCGGTCGCCTCGGCGCAGGTCAAATCCGCCGTCCTGCTCGCCGGGCTCAACGCCCGCGGCCTCACCCGCGTGGAGGAGCCGGAGGCGACGCGCGACCATACCGAGAATATGCTGCGCCACTTCGGCGCTACCGTCGAGGTAGCGGTGGCGGGACCCGGGCGTGTCATCACGCTTGCCGGCCAGCCCGAACTGCGGGCGGCGGACGTCGCGGTGCCCGGCGATCCCTCCTCGGCGGCCTTTCCGCTGGTCGCCGCCCTGCTGGTGGCGGGCTCGGAGATCGCCCTCGAAGGCGTCGGACTCAATCCGCTGCGCACCGGCCTCTTCACCACCCTGCGCGAGATGGGTGCCAGCGTCACGGTGCTGCGCGAGCGCCGCGAGGGCGGTGAGCCGGTTGGCGATCTCGCGGTCCGCGCGGGCGCCCTGCGCGCCGCGGACGTGCCGCCCGAGCGCGTGCCGAGCATGATCGACGAGTTCCCCATTCTCGCGGTGGCCTGCGCCTGCGCCACCGGCACCAGCCGGATGCGCGGCCTCGCCGAACTACGCGTCAAGGAGAGCGACCGGCTGTCGGCCACCGCCGCCCTGCTCGCCGAAAATGGCGTGACGGTGAGGATCGAGGGGGACGATCTCCTGGTCCACGGCACCGGGGCCCCGCCTGCCGGCGGCGGGCGGGTGGCGACCCGGATGGACCACCGGCTGGCGATGAGCGCGCTGGTTCTCGGCCTCGCCGCCCGCGCTCCCGTCGCGATCGACGACGGTGCCTTCATCGACACCAGCTTCCCCGGCTTCGTCACCCTGATGCGCGGCCTCGGCGCCACGATCGAGGAGGGATGAGACCGGCGGCCGCGAGCGCGGCTGCTCGGCCGGTCCCGCCACCGCCATGAGCGGCTTCGTTGTGGCGATCGACGGGCCGGCCGCCTCGGGCAAGGGGACGCTCGCCCGCCGCCTCGCCGCAGCCCTCGGGCTCGCCTATCTCGACACTGGCTTGCTCTACCGCGCCACCGCGCGGCGCCTGCTCGATGCCGGCGCCGATCCGGCCGACGAGAACGCCGCCGCCACCGCGGCCGTGGCGCTGCTGCCCGAGGATCTCGACCGCTCCGACCTGCGCAGCCCCGCCGTCGATCGCGCGGCGAGCCTGGTTTCCGCCGTGCCCGCGGTGCGCGCGGCGCTGCTCGCCTTCCAGCGCGGCTTCGCCGCCGCCCACGGCGCGGTGCTCGACGGGCGCGACATCGGCACCGTCGTCTTCCCTGACGCGCCGGTGAAACTCTTTCTCACCGCGAGCCTCCCCACACGGGCGGAGCGGCGCTGGCGCGAACTCGCCGCCCGCGGCTACCACGTCAGCCGCGCCGAGGTCGAGGCCGATCTCGCCGCCCGCGACGCGGCGGACGCCGCCCGTGCCATCGCCCCCTTGCAAGCGGCGGCGGACGCGATCACGCTCGATACCACCACGCTCGATGCCGATGCCGCCTTCGCCCGGGCGCTCGCGCTGGTGCGCTCCCGCATGGCGGCGCGGGCCGATCGATTCGCTTGACTTCACACGTACGGCTTGTATCACTGCGCCCGGTTTGCGCAGGTGAGGCTTGCGCGGGCCCGCGCATGAGGGGCGAGCCCCGCGGCCGCCGCCGCTTCCCCTTTTCCGCCGCGACGTGTCCATTGTGCAACCCGGCCCGCCCAACGTGCGGGCAAGACGTGTTCCCCGCGACCGGGGGAGGCGCACGGAAAGGCCAAGCCGGCGCCGCCGGCCGCCGCTGACAGGATCGAACCGCTCCATGGCTTCTACCGCTACCCTCGACCACCCCGACGCCCCTGCGGGCGGCGAGGATTTCGCCGCCCTGCTCGACCAGACCCTGGGGCGGGATTCCGCCTTCGAAGGTTCGGTCGTCTCCGGGCGCGTCACCCGGCTGACCGACGAATACGCCGTGGTCGATGTCGGGCTGAAAAGCGAGGGGCGGGTGCCGCTCAAGGAGTTCGGCCCGCCCGGCCTGCGCCCCGAGATCAAGCCCGGCGACGTCTTCGACCTCTATATCGAGCGCTACGAGGACCGCGACGGGATGATCGTGCTCTCGCGCGAGAAGGCGCGACGCGAGGAATCCTGGACCGCGCTGGAACGCGCCTTCGAGGCCAACCAGCGCGTCACCGGCCAGATCAACGGCCGCGTCAAGGGCGGCTTCACCGTCGATCTCGGCGGCGCCATGGCCTTCCTGCCGGGAAGCCAGGTCGATATCCGCCCGGTGCGCGACGTCACCCCCCTGATGGGCACGCCCCAGCCCTTCCAGATCCTCAAGATGGACCGCGCCCGCGGCAACATCGTCGTCTCCCGCCGCGCAGTGCTGGAGGAGACCCGCGCCGAGCAGCGCAGCGAACTCATCCAGGGCCTCAAGGAGGGCATGATCCTCGACGGCGTGGTGAAGAACATCACCGACTACGGCGCCTTCGTCGATCTCGGCGGCGTCGATGGGCTGCTGCATGTCACCGACATCGCCTGGCGGCGCATCAACCACCCCTCCGAGGCGCTGACCATCGGCCAGCCGGTGAAGGTGCAGGTGATCCGCTTCAACGCCGAGACCCAGCGTATCAGCCTCGGCATGAAGCAGCTCGAGGCCGACCCCTGGGAGGGGGTGGCGGCGAAATATCCGCCCGGCGCGCGCTATTCCGGCCGGGTCACCAACATCACCGACTATGGCGCCTTCGTCGAGCTCGAGCCCGGCGTCGAGGGGCTGGTCCATGTCTCGGAGATGTCCTGGACCAAGAAGAACGTCCACCCCGGCAAGATCGTCGCCACCAGCCAGGAGGTGGAGGTGATGGTGCTCGACGTGGATGGGGCCAAGCGGCGCATCTCGCTCGGGCTCAAGCAGGTCACCCGCAACCCGTGGGAGCAGTTCGCCGAGGAGCATCCGGTGGGCTCGACGGTCGAGGGCGAGGTGCGCAACATCACCGAATTCGGCCTCTTCATCGGCCTCAATGCCGACCTCGACGGCATGGTCCACATGTCGGACCTGTCCTGGGACGAGCCAGGCGAGCTCGCCATCGCCAAATACAACAAGGGCGACGTGGTCAAGGCCAAGGTGCTCGACGTCGATGTCGAGAAGGAGCGCATCAGCCTCGGCGTGAAGCAGCTGGCCGACGATCCGGCGGCGAGCGTGCTCGACCACGTCCACAAGGGCGACATCGTTACCTGCGTGGTGACCGCAGTGCAGGCCAACGGCATCGAGGTCAAGGTGGACGAGGTGCTGACCGGCTTCATCCGCCGCGCCGAACTCGCCCGCGACAAGTCCGACCAGCGGCCGGACCGCTTCGCGGTGGGAGAGAAGGTGGACGCCAAGATCACCGCCATCGACCGCGCCGCGCGCAAGCTCAGCCTCACCATCAAGGGCAAGGAAATCGACGAGGAGAAGCAGGCGATGGCCGACTTCGGCTCGTCCGACTCGGGCGCATCGCTCGGCGACATCCTCGGCGCGGCGATCCGCCGACGCAACCAGCAGGCCCAGACTGGCGAGAGCTGATCTGGCGAGAGCTGATCTGGCGAGGAGGCCGCGCTCGGTCCTTGCGCGGCCTTCCCGTCTGCCTCCCTCCGCTACCGCGGGTGGTATCAGGAAAACGGTTCTATACCAAAGACTTAGTGTTGACGGTCCGGGCTGGCTCTGGCAAGCTTGCACCCCACCCCGGGAAGGGTGGCAGGGAGGCCGGCCGACCATGACCCGTTCCGAACTCATCGCCGAACTCGCGACCGCCAACCCGCACCTGCGCGTGGCCGATATCGAGACCATCGTCTCGACCATCTTCGACGGCATTTCCGAGGCGCTCGCCCGTGGCGAGCGGGTGGAGCTGCGTGGCTTCGGCGCCTTCGTCGTCAAGCACCGCGACGCGCGCGCCGGCCGCAACCCCCGCACCGGCGACCCGGTGGAGGTGCACGAAAAGAGCGTCCCGTTCTTCAAGGCCGGCAAGGAGTTGCGCGAGCGGGTGAACCACGGCCCGCCGGCCCGCGCCGGGGCGGGTGCGGTCGGCACGGGGGGAGTCTAGGGGGCGATGCGCTTCGTCCTCGCGGTTCCCTTCCTGCTGCTTCTTGCGCTCTTCGCCCTTTCCAATCCGGGGCCGGTGCGGCTCGGCCTCTGGCCGACCGACATTTCGGTCTCGGTTCCGCTGTCGCTCGCCATCCTCGGTGCCATGGCGGTGTCTTTCCTGCTCGGCGGACTGATCGTCTGGGCCGGCGCGCTCGGTCTGCGCCGCCGCGCCCGCCGCGCCGAACAGATGACCCGCGCGCTCGAGGCCGAGATCGCCGCCCTGCGCGCCCGCCTGCCCCGCCTGCCCTCGCCGCCGGGCTGAGCCGCACGCGCCGTCGATGGTGGCAGTGAAAATCTGTGGCCTCAACGATGCCGAAGGGGTCGACGCGGCGGTGGCCGGCGGAGCGGACTATCTCGGCTTCGTCTTCTTCCCACCCTCCCCGCGCTATGTGAGCCCTGCGGCAGCGGCAGCGTTCGCCGCTCGCCATGGCACGGGTCCGCTGCGGGTCGGACTGTTCGTCGAGCCCGAGGAGGAAGCGGTCGCTACGGTGCTCGCGCGCGTGCCGCTCGACATCCTTCAGGTCCACGCATCGCCGGCGCAGGCTGCGGCGCTACGTGCCCGCTTCGGGCTTCCGGTCTGGCGCGCCGTCCCGGTCGCCTCCGCCGCCGATCTACCCGCCGCCGCGCCGGGGATCGACGGGCTGTTGCTCGACGCCGCCCCGCCGCGCGGCGCGACCCGCCCGGGCGGCAACGCACGCGCGTTCGACTGGTCGCTGCTGCGCGGCTGGCACGCGCCCTGCTTCTGGCTGCTCGCCGGCGGGCTGACGGCGCAAACCCTGCCCGCCGCGCTCGCCGCGACCGGTGCGCCGGCGGTCGATGTCTCCTCGGGGGTGGAAAGCGCGCCGGGGCGGAAGGACCCCGCCCGCATCGCGGCCTTTCTCGCCGCGGCGCGCGCGTTCACCTCCCGCTAAGGCTTCTCCAGGTAGCGTTCCCTCGAGAGCGGCGCACCGGAACTGCCGGTTCCCTCGTCTAGCGGCAAAATGCCGATCGAAAATCCCCCCTCTGGAGAGAACACATGAGCAGCATCGGAGCCGTCTCGTTCGGCGCGAGCCCGATTTCCACCCAAGCCACCACCGCCGCCGGCCAGGCCGGCGTCGCCAAACCCGACAATGGCCGCGACGAATCCACCGAATCCGCCGCCGCCAAAGCACAGGAAGCCGCCTCCTCGGCGGGCGGGATCAACACCATCGCCTGATCCGGCACTCCGCCGAACCTTCGCGCGGCAAACCCCTGCTCGTTCGGAGACGGGGTTTGTCAGCCGGGCGCGGCCAGCAGCACCCGGTTGAGGGCGGAGAACTTCTCCCAAACCGCCGCCCACGCCCGCCGGAACGCGGCCTCCGGCATTCCCCGCACCGCGAGCAGAGTGCCGATCTCGCCCACGCTGCGCTTGCCATCAAGCAGCGGAAGGATCGCTCCCGCCTCCGCCGGCAGCGCGATCGCCACCCGGCGGCGGTCGATCACGAACCCCGCACTGCCGTCGGGGCGCAGGGTGCGGGCAAGGTCGGCCGGGGTCATGTCGCGGATCACCGGCACGGCGTCGGGCGCCATCGCATCCGGCGCGCGCGGCGGGTCGGCGGCGCGGGTGCAATAGGCGATGTGGGTGGCCATCTGCCCCGACAGCGCCTCGGCCAGCCCCGCCCGCGCCAGCGGGTCCAGTGCCGCCGCCCGCGCCCGCAATTTTGGATCCGCCAACAGCGGCCCGGGGTCGTAGCGCAGCGGCTCGACCAGGGTGACGAGCCGCAACCCCGCGCCGGCGATCAGACCCGCGAACGCGGCCACCGTGAAGGGCCGGTCGCGGGGGTTGAGCAGGAGATCGTAAAGACCCGCGTCGCCGCCGCGCACATGGTCGATGAAGTTGCGATTGGCGTGCAACCAGTTGCCCTCGGGCAGATGGCGCATCACCCGCCGCGCCACCTCGAGCCGCGCCGACGGCACCTCGTCCGCAGGGGCGAGCAGCCGCAGCGCCTCCTGCACCATATAGACGCCGGTGCGCCCGTGCGGCGCATAGACCATGAGCCCCATGCCGCCCCCGGGCGCGAGCACGGCGCCGAGCGCGGCGAGCCCCGCCGCAGGGTCGGGCAGATGGTGCAGCACGCCGCAACAATCGACATACTCGAACGGACCGACACCGGAACGCCGCAGATCGAGCAGGTCGCCGATGACGAAGGAGATATTGGCGAGCCGCCGCGCCTCGGCCCGCGCGCGGGCGATGCGCAGCGCCGCCTCCGAACGGTCGAGCCAGGTGACATGCCCCTCGCGCCCCGCGGCGGCGAGCTGGGCGGCGAGCATGATCGCGCCATCGCCGGTACCGCCGCCGGCGAAGAGCGCGCGCAGGGGAGCCGCGCGCGGGCGGGCGGCGCCGAAGACCCAGAAATCGACCTCGGCGAGATGGCCGGGGCTGCCCACCACCAGGCGCCGTGCCTCTTCGCGCGGATCGCGCGGCGGGTACGGATAGATCTCGTATTGCCGTGCCAGCGCGGCATCCGCCTTGTCGTCCATGGCGCGCGTTTAGCACGGAAACGCAGGCGAGAAAGCCGGGCGGATCACCCCTTCGGCCAGGAGAAATCGAGCAACGAGACATGCGCGGCGACGATGCGCCAGCCTTCCGGCAGACGCGCCCAGCACTGCATCTGCCGCCCCGTCCGCCCGCTCTCGCGACGGCGGAACAGGGTGCAGGCGGTGGCGAAATCCTCCCCGAAGCAGGTGATGGTGGTGCGGGCGAGATCGCGCGCCAGATCCCCCGCCCCGCGCTGTGCCCGGAAGGCAGCGATCGCGGCGGCGCCGTGAAGATTCTCGCCCGCGCCGTAGCGGATGGCGCGAGGATCGTCCCAGAAGAATCGTCCCAGGGCCGCGGCGTCGTTGGCGATGAGTGCCACCTCGTACGCGGCGAAGGCCGCCGCCACCTCCGCCCGTACCGCCGGCAGGTCGACCGCCCCGAAAGTCACGACGCGAACGCGGCGGCGAGCGGTGCTGCGCACACCCCCGCCGCCTCCAG
Organism: Acetobacteraceae bacterium; assembly: GCA_027326105.1. Lineage (GTDB taxonomy): Bacteria > Pseudomonadota > Alphaproteobacteria > Acetobacterales > Acetobacteraceae > DAHWFB01. The sequence continues at coordinate 2,745 of DAHWFB010000019.1, read as the reverse complement.
CCCGGCCGCGGCAGAGAAAAGCGCCGCCTCCTGCCAGGGGGCGCCGATCAACTGTACGCCGATCGGCAGCCCCGCCGCGGCACCGGGAACCGGCACCGCCAGCACCGGCAGGCCGATCGCGCTGACCGGCTGGGTGAAGACGCCGAAGTGCGGGCGCAGCGGCACGCTCTCACCACCGAGGACGAGCCCGTCCTGCCCGATCGTGGTCGCCGCGCAGGGTGTCGCCGGCGCCACCAGAACGTCGAAGCGGGCGAACAGGGCACCGGCCCGGCGGGCGATCTCGCGACGGATCTTCTGCGCCCGATGCACCCATTGCGCCGGGATCAAGGCGCCGGCGAGCAGCCGGTCGCGGACCAGCGGGTCGAATTCGTCCGCCCGCGCCCGCAGATCCGCGAGATGCACGGCGGCGCCTTCGGACGCGGTCACGAGGAAGGCCGCCGCCCGCAGCACCGCGGCATCGGGGAACGTCGCCTCCTCGTTGGCGCCGAGTGCCACGGCCACGCGGTCGGCGGCCGCGCGCGCCGCGCCCTCACCGCCGAAATGGCCGCCGAGCCGCGCGACCCGCAGCGTTCGCGGCACGAGCGCGCCCGAGACCGCACCCGAGACCGGCGCGACCGGCCGGCGGGCCTGCGCCGGGTCGGCGGGGTCATCGCCCTGCATTGCGTCGTAGGCGAGCGCGAGGGAAGCGACGTCCCGCGCCATCGGCCCGACATGGTCGAGGCTCGCGACGAACGGATAGGCCCCGGCGCGCGAAAGCCGCCCGAAGGTCGGTTTCAGCCCATAGACCCCGCAGAGACTCGCCGGCACGCGGATCGAGCCGTTGGTGTCGGTCGCGAGCGTGACCGCGCAGAAGCCGGCGGCGAGCGCCGCCCCCGAGCCGCCCGACGACCCTCCGGCGATGCGCGCCGGATCGTGGGGATTGCGTACCGGCCCGTCGTGTGTGTTCTCGGTGGTGAACCCATAAGCGTATTCATCCATGTTGAGCGCGCCGAGACAGACCGCTCCGGCTGCGCGAAGCCGCGCCACTGCGAAGGCGTCCGCCCGCGCCGGCGCGTGCGTGCGCTCGATGCGGCTGCCAGCGCGGGTGACGATCCCGGCGAGGCCGAAAAGATTCTTCGCCGCGAAGGGTACGCCGGCGAGCGACCCCGCATCGTCCCCGCGCGCGATCGCCCGATCCACCGCCGCCGCCTCCGCCCGCGCCCGCTCGGCGGTCACGTCGGTGAAGGCGTTGACCAGGCCGTTATGGACGGCGATGCGCGCCAGCGCCTCCTCCACCACGGCGGCGGCGGAGACCTCGCGTGCCCGTACCCGCGCCGCGATCTCGTGGGCGATCACGCGATCTCCTCCGGCAGGAATACCGGCGCAGGCTCAGCCAGCCGGTCGAGCGGATAGGCGAGGGCGGGTTCGGCGATCCGGCACACCAGCGCGAACGCAGAGGAGACCGCCGCCGTGCGCTCGGCGTCGAACTCCAGACCCAGCATCCGCGCCGCGGATGCCACGTAGGCTTCGATATTCCCGGCCAGGTCCATCGCCCGCTCTGCGTTCACGACCGCACCGCTTCGCCGTGCGGCAACACATATTCGGCCGAGGCTTGGCCAACCGTCAGCACGTGCGCGCGCATCGCCCGCGCCGCCGCCTCTGCCTCGCCGCGCAGGATCGCCGCCACCACCCGGTCATGCTCCGCCCAGGAGCGGGCGAGCCGCCCGAGCAGGTGGAACTGGGCGCGGCGGAACGGCATCAACCGGTTGCGGGTGGCGAGCGTGATCTCGCGCAGATAGGGGTTGTGGGCCCCCTCGTAGAGGATTTCGTGGAAGCGCCGGTTGGATGCCTCGTAGGATTCCGGATCTCCTCCCTGCACCAGAAGCCGCGCCTCCTCGTGCGCGGTCTGGAGCCGCACCCGTTCCGCCGCGGTCATCGCTTGCGCCGCGAAACGGCAAGCCGCGGCCTCCAGCTCCGCCATCACCGCAAACATGGCGGCGAGCCGATCGGGTGGCAGCAGAGCCGCGAGCACGCCGCGACGTGCCCGTCGCTCCGCGAGGCCGAGGGCGCAGAGCCCGCCCAGCGCCTCCCGCACCGGCGTACGCGAGACCGCGAAGCGCTGCGCGAGTTCGCGCTCGTCGAGCCGCAGCCCGGGTGGAATGGCGCCGCGAACGATCTCGTCGGCAAGCGTGCGGACCACCTGATCGGCGCGCGATGGCGGAGCGACAAAGGGGGCCGCGGACAGGACAGGGGCAGGAACCAGGGCAACCTCCGGCGGATGCGAGCGCGGCGGATCGCGCCCGGATTCGGTCACCCTCCCCGCAAGATCGGGGCCACACGCCTACATGGTGTGCAGCGCATGCAAGCATGCATGCTATTAATCAAAATTGATTATTTATTATGCATGAACGTAGGCATTATGGCTAATTTTTATGCCATCCTGCATGGAGCGTCGCGCCCATCCCCGTGCACCCGCCCTGGCATGACGATTGCTGTGTTTCCTCCGTGCCGGCGAGCGCCCGGCCGGAAACCAAAGGGGGATCCGCGATGACCCAGTCCATACTCACCCGCCGCGCCGCGCTCCTCGGTGCCGCCGCCGGCGCCTCGGCGCTGGTCACCCGCCGCGCCGAGGCCGCCGACTACACCGTGGGCTTCCTCTACGTCGGCTCCCGCACCGATTATGGCTACAACCAGTCGCACGCCGAAGGCGCGGCGGCACTACGCAAGATGGCCGGCGTGAAAGTGGTCGAGCAGGCGCGCGTGCCG